>NZ_JBTBFV010000027.1:0-71095 GCF_054786995.1 Mycobacterium sp. ZZG | reverse complement strand
CCGGGCCGTACAACTCACGCGCACCACCGAGCGCGTCTGCGGTCGCATCGACCAAGCCCTGCAAGGACATGCCCGGCAGTATCACCCACCACCCACACCACCGACCACCACCAGAACCAAAATCGCTACTCGACGTGCGGGACGATTCGGTTGTCGAACGCCACGAAAGTGCACGCCGGCGTCGGCTTAGGGTCATAGACCGTGCGCCAGCACGTCTGACACGTGTACGACCTGTGCGGGCCCAGTCCTACCCCGGCGCACGTGGAGCATTGCTGCGTCCCCACGAGAACCTGGCGAGGGCCGCGCAGCGGATGGCCGGCGGGGCAGAATTCCGGCGGGCCAGGCTCTGCGTAGCCCTTGGGCGTCGGTCTCAGCCGCCGCACCATCGCCCGATCATACGTTCAAAGGTTCTCGGCGTGCCTCTAGCGCACGTGCTACGAGGGCCCGGGTGACGCTGCAAGCGTGGGGCGCCGCTCAACGATGGTGTTGTATCGACCCCATCGCCGCTCAACGCCCGGTCAGCTTCGACCAGCGCTTGGGGGTGGCCCACCCTCAAGCTAGGCTTCGTCACCCGCCCATTGCTGAGGCGCTCCGCAGTTGGCGCCGCTAAAACTGTTGATGCACAACATCACTGAGCGCAGCAGACTTTAGGCCTGCGACGGAGCTACTGCAGTTTTCCGCGGAAAACTGCCTCTTCCGCCGGGCAGTTTTCCGCGGAAAACCAGGCGGACCCGCGACGCCTCTACTGCTTGACGAGCTTACGGAGCTGTGTCGCGAGAGTTCGCGCGCCGGCATCCCCAAGTTGACCGTGCAATGCAATTGCGAGCGCGCTTGGGTCGACGTCAAACCGCTTAAGTGCCCGACTCACCGACCGGGAGTGGGTCTGCGGCGCTCCGGGTCGGTCACCTTGCCCTCGTGACTCCTTCTCCCCTGCTGCGCCGTCCTGGCTCACCTGGTCAGTTTCAGTTTCAGCATTCGTGTCGGATTGCGCTCGATCCCAAGACGCCCGCTGCTCTTCCCAGGGGATTCGCGCAAGATCACGCGCATCGCGGATCGGAAGTTCGCCGCGCCGAGTAGCTTCCTGAAGCTCGGGCGCCAGCTTGAGGAGTGCACGACGTTGGGACACCCAGGTTTTGCTCTTGTGTAGGTGGTCAGCCGCCGCGTCAGCACTGCCATACTCCCCCACCAGGCTCTCGACTGCACGAGCTTCTTCGATCACGTCGAAGCCTGACCTGTCGACGTTCTCGGCGATCACAGCGGTGAGAAGAGTTGCTCTGTCGGCAGCGAGTTCGTCCTTGATCACGATATCGAGCTCGGGCCGGCCGAACTGGTGCGCCGCTGCCAACCGCCGGTTGCCGAGAATCACAACCCAGCGCGCGTCGATCGGCGTATCGGGATACAACGCTTGATAGGCGCGTTTCGTGACAACTACGACTGGTTGCAGCTGATGCTCGACAATCGAAGCCAGCTCATCAAGGTTGCCGAGGGAGTCGCGCGGATTGTGGGGATTGCCGACAAGCTCGCGCAGCGGCACTGACCGCGACTGGCCGGCTCGGGGAATGATGGACGCGACTGATGCCCCGTCAACCGACGATTTGTCGCCGATAGTTTCGGCTAGCGCCGCGAAGCTCTTGACACCTCCGCGGCTCATCAGTGAACCTCCGCTGCCATCAACTCGTCGGCGAGGCTGTAGTAATCCGACGCCGCGTTGGCTGCTTTCCCCGTCTTCTTGTACTGCGTGACGACCACTCCGTCGTTGGATGCATTCGTGTGGATTTTGTAGTGCCGGATCACGGTTTCAGCCAGGGGCCAACCGCGACCTCTAACAAACTCTTGGGTCTCGTTGAGCCAGTAGCTGCCATCGCGACTGTCGTGGTTGTTGATGAAGACGCGGTAGGGGAGCCCGCGCGGCTCCAAGATCTTGCGGATGGTTCGTGCGGTGGGGTCAAAGCACAGAGGCTCCGTCAGAATCGGAACCAGCACTTCGTCGGAAACGTCGAGCACGGTGCGTAGGGCATCTGCGGAGTGCCCAGAGCCAAGGCCGTCTCCGGAACCGTCGGGGTCCAAATCGAACCAGCCCGCGGTGTCGACATACACCTCGTCGATGCTTGGCAGGTTGTTCAACAGCGCCAGATGCTCAAGTGGATCGTCGTGGGCCTGGATCAGATAGAAGGGGAGTTCGCTGACTTGGCTCGCCCACCATGCGGCGGAACCCTGCGGGTCGATCGACACGGCGGCAACTCGAGGATCGGCATCGTCCGGCGAATCCTTGCCTAGGCGCTCAGCGCGAACTGCAGCGAGGTTGACGGCTGCGGTGCTCTTGCCGACGCCACCTTTTTGGTTAAGTAACGTGATGACTCTGGACATTGCGTTAGCCCCTTGAGGTATACGAAATGCGCGAATGCGGCGCGCGAGAACGGTCGCCTGTAAGGCTACGTCCGCACGGTTGAATTGCCCTGGCGACACGCGCAACAGTCAAACAACTCCGCTAGTTTTCCGCGGAAAACCGAGCAGTGTCAGCTACCCCGCGGCTTACTCAAACCTGTCCGTGATCGCGTTCAGTAGTATGCCCCAAGCGGCTGTGACCAGCGCGTTCGCGTCAGTTTTCCGCGGAAAACTGCAATGTCGACCGGGTTCTCCGCGGAAAACTGGCTTTGTGGGAGTTGCCATCGGCGTACTCAATCGAGGGTCGATACGCCGCAGCTTGGAGGCAAGTCGGTCGAGCGTCCACGGACCGCGATGGGGGAGGGCCGCCGGTACCAGACACACCCCGTTCGACCCCAGCGGCCGCGGCTGTCGATCCTCGCTGCCGCCACGGCTCCATCGGGACTCCATGCAGCTCCCGCGTGCGCGGCCCGGCGCAGGCCGCCCCGATAAGTCCGCCGCCGGTGAGGCTCGAGGCTCGGCGATAGCGCATCGCAGCCCAGCGACAATCATCCGTGGGCAACTGCCGCCGGGTTGGTCCGATGGCTCGACGGGCCCTTGCGCTCTGGTAGCCAGTCGCTTGGAGGCTCCACGCCCGGCATCTACGCGTCCGGCCGGGGGCTGCGGTGCTGTCGGTGGGTCGGGGGAGGGCGCAGCGCAAAAGCGTGATCGAAGGGTGTGGCGCGAGCTCATTTGCGCTGGCCCGCCATGGTGGACCGCCTACGCTCTTTAGGCCGCTGCGCTCAGAACGGCGCGCTCAAGGTTGCCCGGCGGCGTCCCTCGGGTCGGCCGCTACGCCCGGGGTTTGACGTCCGCGGCGGTGACGTCCGCGGCCAGCGCTTGATGTAGCAGCTCGATTGCAGCGTCCCAGATTGGATGCGGGTTTCTGCGGTAGTAGACGCGGCCCATGCCGTCTTGTCGCGTGATGAGGCCAGCCTCAGCGAGGTCCTTCAACGGGGTTTGCAGTGCGCTCTGCGCAGGAAAGTTCAGCTCGGCGGCTAAGTCGCTGGGGTTGACTAGGCCGTCACCCTGGGCAATGGCGGCCATCGTCGCCAGCCGGTGTTTCTGCCCAAAGACAACCGAGGAGAGCTTCTGCACTCCCGCCGATTGCGCATAGGACACGCCTGACATGCTATTACAGGAATCGTGTTACACGGTTCGTGTTACTGATATCCTGTTACACAGATCCCGTAATGGCTGGTCAAGAGCTTAGAGCAGCCTTCCCAACGAGCTGATCGGAGCGGTTTGGTGGCGGACATCAGTGCGAGCGAAGACACGGCTGGTCGACGGCGCAACTGGCGCCACCGGGAGACCCGTGCTTCATCCAAACTCGTGGCCAAGCGTGTCAGCGAGGAAGATCATTCAGCATTGACTCGGTACGCCGAGTCCCGTGGGGTCAAGGTTGCCGAGCTGCTGGCGCCGGCGGTGGAGGACCTCATCGCCCGAGCGCATGCGTTCTGTGAGCAGGACGATGCGCTGCCGCGCCCGTTGAAGGTGTCCTAGAGCCTCGACTGATCCCTGCAGGCCTCAGCTGTCGACTGAGGTCGTCCAAGCGCGTGCAGGCTCTGCCCGGCGATCTGGCCCGAATGTGCCCGTAGTCGTGGACAGCGCGAAAGTCGGTCGGGAATGCTGCGCTGTGACGGCCCAGCAACGAAGGCGGACATTTGATGACGGCATTGCTTAGTGACGCCGCGCGCGGCTCGCTACAGGAGGATGAACCCCGTCCTGACCGCACCAACGGTCTTGCAGACGGCACCAGACCCTTAGCGCTCAACGAGGAGCAATCAGCCTTATCTGCCAGTGCGAGGCACTCCCATCAAGCGTCGAAGCTATCGCTCGTTCGTATAACCCGCGCCGCGGCGGTCGGAATCACCGTCCTAGTTGCAGTTTTCAGCTTCGCGCTTTCATTTTCATCGCTCGCTAATCTCGCGGCTCGCACGGTGTGGCCGGACAAGTTCGCGTGGCTGTGGCCGGTCATCATTGACGGGACGATCGTGCTTGCGACGATGGCGCTGGTGACGTTTTCTGCCTACCCGGAACAGCGCGGACCCCGCCGGTACTTTTGGGCGCTACTAACGGTGGGCGCAGCAGTCAGCGTGGCGGGGAATGCCGTACACGCAATGCTGCCCAACGGCCGGCTGCCCGAGCAGCCATTGGGATCGTTGGGTGCCGCGGCGGTCGCCTGCGTTCCGCCATTGGCGCTGGTACTCGTGACGCACGGGCTTTCCATTTTGTGGCGATTCACGCCCTACGAGCAGCCCGACGAGACTGCCCAACGACAGGAAGACGCCCTAGCCCTAGCGGCTGACCGCCTTGAACGATGGGAAGCCGTGGCCGCAGCAATTCACGAACGCGGGCAGATAACCTCCTATCCCACAGCCAAGATCGCGGCCGCCCTCCGGCTTCTCCACGACACTCAACCGCCCCTTGCGCTGCGTCAGATCGGTCAGCGGCTCGACCTGCGGCACGACACGGTGGCAAGAATCCGAGACGCCGCGAAAAGTGTGCTCGCCGAGAGCACCCTACGACCGGGGGCTGCTCGGTCCCCGATTTCGGGTGACGTTTCCGAGCGGTCGTCAGTAGACCAGGAACGATGAGTGGCCCGTCGCCTAAGTGTGCTGCTCCTCATGCAGCTGCCGCCCAAGCGGTTCAGAAGCCGGCGCCCTTGCGAACTGATACCCGGAGGCCCCGCCGGCCTTCTTCAACCACGATGCGGTCCATGATTCTGCGCGCAGATGATCCGGGAGCTGGCCGGCCTGCCACTGACGCTCCTCGTACACGTCGTCCACACTCTGGTCCGGCGATCGTGCAGCGATAGCGCGGAGTGCGTAATAGGCCCCATATGGGTGTTGCGGCACGTGGGCAGTGGGGCAGTGGCGACTGCCTGGCCCGCCACGCGAGCAGCCGCGATAGCAGCTGGATCAATGATCTCTTTGGCGGCCGAATGGGCATCCAGCGACGCCTTACGGATCACAGCGACGCCTTACGGATCACAGCCACGCTGATCTGACCAGTGCTTACCCACACACGCCCAGTCTCGATTGCCCGCCGGGGACGCAGGTCGATGGGATCAACCGCCTCGAAGGTCGGCAACACGCGCTCGGCGCAATCAAGTGCCCATGTCGCCATTGCACGCTGATCGTCACGCGAGTACTTCTAACTCACCACCTCTCATCCGGGGACAAAGACCGCCCACAACCTTCAGTCTGGCGTGTCACGGACCTCATCAGACAGCACACCTAATCGGCGAAATGCCTTTAACTGAAACTGTTGTTCGGTTCGGCCGTCGCTTAACGACGTCGCCGGTCCCGGCTCCGCCCCAACAATCTTGGGGGAGCCAGCCGCCGAAGATTCATCATCGGCCCCGCCGCCGGGTTATTGCCGCCAATACTGCGGCGACCTCAGCGCGTCCCGGGCCATGCAGTGCTTCCCGTCCGACTTCCCTTCCACGGGCGTGCTCCTGGCGCTCAGCTTCGCGCTGGATAGCCCGTTCCGCGCGCTGAGCGGCCTCAGCAGCAGCGGCGGCTTCCGCGTACGCCATAGGCCGCACCGACAGCTCGTTATGCGCCGTGTACGCCGCCAAGATGGCTCCGATCAGCCCGATCGGCCGAGGGGGAGCGTCAGAAATCCGGTGGCCACCGATCAGCCATTCCGACACAGCCGCGTTCAGGTCCTCGGCGGTCCATCCGGCACGGGCCGGCGCGGCCAGAACCGCTGCCCAGGCGCCGGTACCGTACTTGCGTGACCACGGTGGAGCCTTCGGATGCTCGCGCCACGTTCGCGCCAAGCGCTGCCCGTTTCTGTCGATGTTTCGGCGGCGCGTAGCGACGCCTTGCCGGGCGCCTCTGGCGCCCGCGTGGGTAGTAACCAGTCTCCTTAAAGGTGAGATAGCTGTCTTAAGTGGGGACCGTTCCAGGTGGGGTGTCAGTATGTGGATAACCCGGGTGACCTGCTGGTTGTCGTGCAACGCCCAGACTGAGGCCCACCCGCGGGATCGATCACCCATCCGCCAGGACGCCATCCGCTCCACGAACGTCCGCTGGCGGCCGCGGACCACCTCGGTGGCCACGTCGAGCAGACGTAAGCACTCCCGCGCCCGCTGAACAGTACGTTCCGAGAACCCCGTCCGCGTCGCGAGCGTCGCCACACTCGGCCGGCAGTTTCGTCCGGTGCTGCGGTCAGCGAAGCGCGCCATTTCCGCGGCGATGGTTACCACGGCTCGCTTGGAGACCGGCGCCGTCATCTGTTCCCGGATCTGTGGGTACCGCTGGTCGTAGGCGCACGCCACGGTGACCTGTGCCCAACGTGTAGGGCCTCCGCTCCAGCACGCGACGCCGGCATGGGCGTCCGACCCGAGTTCGAGGTTGACGAACTGGGCGGGAGAGGGCAGATCGCGCCCGGCCATACGGCGACCACGACGGATAGCCAAGACGTCCGCCACCGGAGTGGTTCGGATCGTGCCGCGGCGACGCACGGCGGTGCTGCAGCCGCGATATGCACGGGGCGAATTGTCCACATTCGGGGTGGACATATGGAGAAACGCGGTGCGCAAGTCTGGACCAGTGCCAACGCATGCGCTACCGTGAGACCTGTCTTCCACGACAGTTCCCTTCGGGGAATGTGGCGTTCGCGCCCGACCCGCCCTCCGGTTGCAGCCGGGGGGCAAAGTCGTTTTATCGGCGCTTTCGCCTATTCAGATGTGGGAAGTTGGCAGTGGTTCCTCATGGCACCACTGGCGTCGTCACATCGCCAAGGGCAAACCCTCCTGAATCGCTGATAGGGGTAGGGCACCCCCACCGAGGATCTCGGCGATGGCACGAGCGTTGTACACCGAGCGGGGGAGTCCAGCGTCCTGTGCTCGCGCGACGAGCTCGCCAGCGACGGCTGGGTGGACTCGTACTGTGCAATGTCTCGTAGCGGTGCTGGGCCGTGTCAGTGCGCGGACGTCGGTCCCGACGCGGAGCGTCAGGATCAGCTGGTGGTGTCGAATAAGGTCAGGACGGTCGACGTGCCATGCCAGGAGGTCGGCCAGAAATGGTGACCGGTCGAGACATGCACGCGTCTGGTCCACCAGGCGTTCCAGGCTCGGCCAGAAGGTGGCAGTGACGACCACTCGCGGACCGAGATGCGGGCGGCCGCGGGGTGTAGCCGCCTGTTGCGCAGTCAATTGCGTTGCTCCTCTCACGGTCGTTTCGCGCTTGTCGCTGGTCCCTGACGGCGTCGATCTTGTGACCTCTGCGGCTCCTGATGCGAGTGGTACTTGACGAAGTTTCGCACGCAAGTGGCGGATTAACCGCCGAGACACGCTGGTCACCACCAGATCGTGGCAAGGTTCGAGCAGAGCTGATCCTTACGCACCCTCTTTCAGAAAAGCCACCGACACGCCGAACATTGGAGATCAGATCGTGATCTTGGGGGTGTCGGCACCGAGATTTACAACGAATGTGCCAAGGGTGGTGGACCGCCACCGCCTGCAAATCTATGGTCCGACGCATGAACTCCTTTGTGGCGCATCTGCTGGCCGCAGTGCTCGCCGACGCAGCCGATCAGCTGTCCGGCACACCGCCCAGTGCGCAGATCTCGGTGGCAGACAGAACCGTCTCGTGCTGCGGAGGCGCTGAGGCAGGGGGCCGCTAATGGCCACCGCGGCCGAAGTCGTGGCGGCAGTTGACCACATCATGCGGTTCAAGCCTGACTGGCGCGGAACCCTCAACGACTCCGACTTCGCCGCGCTCAACGAGATGTACCAGCGGGCCAAACATCACCCGGAGGAATGGCTGAGCAACCGCGATCTGCCCACCACGATCGACGACAAGTATCTGGGTGCGCTGCGGCTGGACAATCCCACCCTCTTCGATGGGGGGAAGCTGGTCGACCCGCTCGGCGCGCCCCCGGCGACAGTGCCGGCCAGTGTCGACGCCCCGCCTGCCGCGCCTGGCCAGGCCCCCCCAGCGCCTGCCGACGACGGCTTTTCCGGTCGTGCGGCTGAGGCTTCTCAGCGTGTCGATGACGCGTTGGCCAAGAACACGACCGCCCTGGCCGAGGCCGACGAGGAACTTGTCGATGCGGTTCTGGGTGCCAAGACCGGATCCGATGAGGGCAAGGCGCAGCTGCAGGCGCTGCAAGCGGCACTGGTGGACCAAATCCACAAGCTGGGACCGACTTTGGACACTCCGGCCGGTCAACAGCAGCTCAACGACTTTCTGCAGAGTAAGACTCAGGAAATCCTGGGCATCGTCAAGTCCTCCGGCATGGACGCCGAATCCAAGGCCGAAGTGCTCGATGCGCTTTCGCAGCGCTATGACGCGGTGAAGGACTCGGCTGGTTCCGGTACCGGCTCCACGGACCCGGCCACGACCGGGGGCAACGGCCAAAGCGGTAGCGGCACAGGTGGTTCCGCGGGAGGCACTCCGGCACCGGCCGACACTGGCACCGGGGCTGGCGACCCCCTGGCCAGTGACCCTCTGCTGGATGGGTTGGCCTCTGATCCGCTGATGGCAGGCCTTGGTGGGTTGGCCGGACCGGCGATGGGTGCGCTGTCTGGGCTTCCGGGCGCGATGGGCTCGATGATGCCGGGAATGGGCGGCTTTGGCGGCGGAGGTGGCCTGGGCGATTTGGGCGGGGCGATTGGCGGCGCGATCAAGGAAGCTGCGTCCGCGCGACCGCCTGAGGACGACCCTGCCGAGGCGCTCAAGGATGATCCGCTGGCGGCCACGCCGGATGGTTCTGAGCGGGACAACCCTGAGGATGAAAAGTCCGACGAAGCCGCTGCCGACGACGCCAAGACAGATGACCCGGCGACCGAGCCCGCGGCGGCAAAGCCTGCTGACGGCGCACAGCCTCAGCCGGTAGCCGCTGAAACCGGTCAGGTTCCTCCTGCCCAGCCTGGGCCCGACGTTTCGGTGAAGCTGCCGGACGGATCGACCGTTACCGCAGAGAGCCCGCAGCTGGCCCACGCCGGCCGCCTGGTCCTCGAAGGCGCCAGCCTCGACGACGCGGCCGGACAGGCCCACATCACGGTGCTGCCCCCCGGTGCACCGGTCAACGATCCGGTCTCGCCCAGCCAACTAAAAATGATGGACTACGCCCAGTTCACCGATCACCGCGTGATGGCCCTGGGCAATGGCAAGGTCTGGCTGAACGGACAGGTCACCCCTGTTGAGGAGATGCCCACCGGCCCGAATTTCCTGGGCTGGGCACGTCCGCAGATCCAGACAGCCCCTGCAGCTCCGGCAGCAACCGTGCTGGCGGGGGCCAACTGAGTGTCCGCACCTACAGACGAACGGGGTTAAATTATGAGTGTGGTTGTACAGGTCGATCCCTCTGAGCTGCGTCGTCGCGCAGAAGTGCACGCGCAGGCGATCGATCAGATCGTGGCCGCACGCGCCGACAACGAGCGGATGACGACTGAGGCGCAAACCTTGGGTCCGCTGTATCACCAGGTCAAAGCGTCGGTCAGCGAGGTTGCAGCCAAGCGCGACGCCGCGTTGGCCAGCGAGCAAGCTCGGCACGAGCAGATGCGTGACGCCCTGCTGGCCTCGGCAGCTGAGTACGAGCGAGTCGAGGCTGAGAACCGGGCGCGCGTGACCATCAGCCCGTCCGACACTTAAGGGGGGCTGGTGTTTGAGTCGGCGCAGCAGACAACGGTGGAAGTCTTCGAGGCAACCAGCCACGATGAGTCCATCATCGTCTCTGTCGACCGCCAGGGGGCGTCGGTCGGGGTACAGCTGGAGCCCGAGGCGATGGATCTCGCCGACGAGGAGCTCGCGGCGCGGATCATCCGCCTGAACACCCTGGCTTACCTGCGATCACAGTTGGCTTTGCGGTTGGAGATGGAAGGCAATCGCGTGGAGAACGTGGGCTCGTTTCTGCCCACCGAGGAACAGGTGGCCGCGTTCGCGATGACCATCGACTTTTAAGGGGAGACATGCCAAGCAGTGGGGGGCCACGCGTTGACGTCGACTTCGGCGGGATGGCCACGCTCGCCGCGACGATGACCTCGGCCGCCGGCAGTCTGGCCACGCTGGCCGCCGCGCCCCCCGTGCACGCCCCGCTGGCGCCAGACGAGGTGTCGACCACGGCGGCGGCGCGGCTCTCCGAGCATGGGGGAGTGCTGTCCAGTCGGGCATTGGATGGTGCGGCAGTTCTCACTGCCGCCGCCCAAGCCGTGGCCGCGGTGAGCATGGACATGGCTGAACGCGAAGCCGCCAACGCCGCATCACTGGCGTTGCGAGGCGCACCCGCAGCACCGGTAGGCGGACCGGCGACCCAGGCTGCAGTCAAGACCAACGCGGTAGCTCCTGACACCCCGATTTCCCCGATGGCCCCGCGACCCGGGGAGGTGACCGCTGGGCTGATCGAGGCGGGCAGCAGCAGCACCGGCACGACCTTTCACACTGCCTGCCAGGCCTACCAGGGCGCTTTTGAGGCGTGCGCCGTCGCTGCCCGAAACGCTGAGAGCGCCGTAGCGGCCGGCATCACCGGGCGAACCGGACCACAGCTGGCGGCCTCGCTGAACAAGTTCGCATCCTGGGCCGATCAGATGGCGTCCCACTCCGCCACGGTCGCCCAAGCCGCACAAGATCACGGTGGCCGCTTTGACCGCACCCAGCAAGAAACTCCGCGCACCCAGGCGTTCGCCGACACGCGGCAGTCCATGACCCGCGCGCAGATGCTGATGATGCAGACCGGCGGCCTGATGGGCGCTGACCAGTTCGTGCGGTACGGCAATCACCTGCAGCAGCTCGACACCACAGCCACCACGGCAGGGGTTTCCTACCACCTAGGAGAATTGCCCCAAGCTCCGCCGCCACCGCCGCCGGTCACCGACATCGTGAAGGACGGGTCCAGTACGCCGAGCGAAGGGTCCGGGCAACCAGGGGAACGTAAGCCCGGCGACAGCGAAGATCAGTCCGGCGCAGCTGCGTCGTCAGATACCGGCGCCGCGGCCAGCGAGACCGGGGGCAGCGACCCCTTGGCCGACCCACTGGCCGATCCTGCCGCCGATCCTCTGCTGGCCGGCGGCGAGGGCGCTTCGCCGATGGGCGGTGACCCGATGCAGCAGATGTTGCCGATGGCGGCAATGGTTCCTTCCATGCTCGCAGGCGCTCTCGGTGGCGCCATGGGGGCAGTGACCAGCGTCCCGCAGCAGCTGATGGGCGCCGCTCAGCAGGTCATGCAAGGTGCTGCGTCAAGCCTTCAGGAGGAGCCTGACCTCGGGCTCGACGACACTTCGCTCGATGACGCAGGACTGTCTGACTTCGGTGGTGGCCTCGGCAGCGGCGGTGGTGGCGGCGGTGGGGGCGGCATGGAGCCAGCCGGACTCGACACCTCTCTGCCTCCAGGCGGGGGCGCGCTGGCCGCTGCCTCAGCGCCCACCGGTGGGGCACCGTCGCTGCCGTCGAGCAGTGGGGCGGTCCCGCCCGGCTCACCCGCGCCCGCCGGTGCCGGTATGGGCGGGATGGGAATGATGCCGCCGATGATGGGCGGCATGGGTGCCGGTGGCGGCGCTGGTGGCGATCGGGCGAAACCGCCACCGGACAAGACCGTGGTCATCCCCTCCATTCCGAACGGGGAACCGGTCAAAGGTGAAGTTGAGCGCCGCCAAACTGTCAGCGTCGACAACGCCGCCGCAACCAAAGCGACACCTACTGATCAGGCTGCGCCAGGGCGGCCGCGCCGCCGCGTCACAATGCCACCCGATCCCGAAGGGGATGCGAAATGACCGCAGCACACGGATCCGCCGCGAGGCCGGCGACCACACCGACCAACGGTGCCCGCCCGGCTGCCTACAAATCGGACGCCGAGCTGGTCGCCCAAGCCGTCGCGCGCATCGAGCGTGTGCAGCAGACCCTGCGGGATCTCCGCAAGAAGTGGGCCAGCATCGACGTGCACATGGAAAGCGCTGATGGCGATGTCCAGCTGTCGGTCAATCACCATGGGCGGCTGGTGTCGTTGTCGCTGGCCCCGGGATGCACCACCCGCTACACCAACGAGGGACTCGAGCGGGTCATCAGCACGACGTTGCAGGCCGCGGTCGCCGACGCCTACGCCGAGCGGGAAGTCATCGAGCAGAACGCAGAAGAGGCAGCCCAGGAGGCAGCCCGGCTACTCAACAACCTTCAGCAATGACGGGCCTGCAGCGAGCTGGTTATGGCGGATCGGGCCGTGCTGGTAGCCACATGTCGTCTATCGGCGTTACGGTTGATGCATGAGTGAGGGCACGTCACCGCAGGTCGGACCCGCTGCCGCGGGCCCCGGCTCGCCGTGGGCACCCCCACGCGGACCAGAGCAGCCACCCATGGGCGAATTCCCGCCGCCGGGCACCCCGACCGGTGTGCTGCCTCCCCATGCGTCCCATGCCGCCCCTTACATGCCGCCACCGGCAACCCCGCCGCGTCAACGCACGTCGAAGTTGGTGTGGGGCCTCTCTGGTGGCGCAGTCGTTCTCGCGGTAGCGGCGGTCGTGATGGGCGCTCTTGCCTGGACGCGCCCCGACCCAGCGCCGGTCACCACAACAGTGACGCCCTCCGCACCTGTTTATAGCGCCGAGGAAGTCAGCGCTGCCCGCGACGAGGCGTGCGCGGCAGCCAAGTCGGTGGTTGCCGCGGTCTACGAGGCCTCCGTGCCCCTCGTAGCGGCGCTTCCCAACCGGGACAGCCCCGAATACAAAGCCGCACTCGCCAATGAGCAGGCGGTGGTCCTGGTGGAGATGGAGTACCTGCGCCTGCACATCCCGCCGGCCACGCCACGCGAAATTGCCGACCCGATGAGTGACTACATCGACGCAACGCTTGCCGTGCTCGCCGCCGATACCAGCGGCCAGGACCGCAACCTACCCGCACAGCAGGGCCAGACCGCGATGGACAAAGCCCACGCGGCCTGCCAGAAGTAGAAGGGACAACTTAATGCCTGCAGTTACCAAACCCTTCAACCTCAAGCCGGTCGAGGCTCACGCCGCGAACGCGTCGGCTCCTGCCTTGGTTGCCGAGACTGTGGCCCAAGCGCCGTCTGGTGCAGCGTCATCCGGCGCTGCCGCTGCCTGCGCGGCTCGGCCGATGTGGGCACCGCTGACAGAGACCATCGCCGAGGATGAAGCCATTCGCCAGGGCCTCAACGCTGGCGGTGGACGGCGGATCGCGGGCATCTATCGGCGCAAGGTTGAGTCCGTCACGTCGATGGAAACGATCGAGAACGAGAACCGGCAGTCGCTCACCCTCATCCCCAGCGGCGGGACCGTGGCGGTATGACCACTTACGCGACCCACCAGCACCCCCAACCCGGTGGTCCACCCGCACCTCCCCCCCAAAACGCGGGTGGGCCACCAGCTCAACTGACACCGCGACCACGCGGGGCCGGAATCGTCGCCGCCACAGGCGCATTCGTTATTGCTGGCGCTGCAGCCGTAGCGACTGCGGCGACCCTTGCGAGCCCGCTCACACCGGCGCAGCACACCATCAACGTCGTCCCGCCACCGCCGGCCGAATACAGCAGCTCCGAGATCGAGTCGGCCAAAGCGGCTACTTGCTCAGCGTGGGAACAAGCCGCGCGGACCCTCGCCACCTCGGCTAAAAGCCGGGCAGCACTTGCAGACTCGACCGGAGGGTCGAGTCCCGAGACGCGCGGCGCACGCACAAGTGAGAAGCTGGTCGGAACTTCGCAGATCGCATTCCTACGGGACGAAACGAGCACCGCCACGCCGCCCGACTTGCTTGCGCTAGTCAACGAGTGGACGGCAGCGCAGATTGACAGCTTCCATTATGCGAACATCCGCGACTGGGATGCGTCAAACGCGGCTCGCGATCGAGGGAATGACCTTGTGGATGTGATCGCGCCTGCGTGCGGGCTGCGCTAATGCCATCGACAGGGGGAGCGGCGGGATCATATGGCCCGCTGATCGTTACGCCGGACATGGTTCCGCCAGACGCTGCGCACTGGGACGCCCAGGAGCAGTCCTACAAGGCGGGAGCGACGGCGTGGGACGGTATCCACCAGCAGATCGTGCAAGATAATGCCGCATTCCGAGACGCTGCCGACTCCACGGGATTCGATAGCGCACATCAGGCCGGTGCAATGCTGGCTGAGGAAGCCAAGACCATCAGTGAGTGGCACGACGGTGTTGCGAAAAAATGCAACGGCATTGCCGTGGTACTCCGCGAAACTGCTGCAGGGCAAGACCAACTGGTCCGTGATGCGGACGCCGCCATCAACGCCGCCAAGCTCCCGGGGGAGCGCGAAACTCTAGTAACCGCGTACCACGCCCAGGCCCGAACCCAGACCGGTTGGGGCGTGGAAGCGGCAATGGCGCTACACACTTCTTTCATGGCCACAGCCGAAAACACCCGCGCTCTCGACCTTCTCACTCGCTACGGTGACATCGCGGCGAGCCCCGCCATTACCCCGGTCGACCACAACACATCACCTGGGATCACCCAAGAAGATGATCCGCTAAAGAACTCACACGACATAGGTTCCGAAGACAAGCCGACAGCCAGCCCGCCGACCGCGGCAGACGGTGCAACATCAACTCAACCTGGCGTTGAGCCCGGAACATCCACGGCAACGGGCGACGGTGGACTCACCGCGGCGGCCGGCCCGCCGGTGACACAGGCGACTCCCGGTGCGACGTCACCGCGCCAAGCGGCTACACCGCTTGGCGGTGGTGGCATGCCGTCGATGGGCGGCATGGGATCTGGTGGTGGTGGGCTCGGCTCGGGCGGTCTAGGTTCCGGCGGCGGTATGCCAAAGATGCCGGGCGGTCTTGGTTCCGGCGGCATGCCGGGAATGGGATCTAATCCGCTGAGTAGCGGCATGGGTCAGGTGCCCGGCGCGGGAAGCGGATTGCCAAGTGCTGGAGGCGTACCGGGCGCGAGCACCGGCGCTGGTTCACCGGCAGCGGCCTTCTCCCAAGGCTTGTCGACTGGGGCGGGCATCGGTGGTGGGATGCCGTCTGCTCCACCGGCTCCGCCGAGTCCCTCGCCGGCCTTGACCGGAGGGGGACACGCGGCACCGGTGGCACCGGTCTCGGCCGCTCCCGGCGGTGGCGTATCACCGGCCTCGGCTCAGCCGGGCATGGTCGCTCCCGCCGCTCCAGCTGCCGCCGCTCCGACCGGGGCAGGAATGGGTACTGGTGGGGGCGCCCCGATGATGCTGCCGCCTGGGTCGATGGGTCCACCGGCCGGCGCCGCGCCGCCGCCTCCGGCGACGGTCCCGGCGGGCACGCTCACCGCGGGCGGCAATGCCCCTTCGGCTTCGCCGCCGCCAGCAGGGGCTGGGGCCGGTGCGACGTTGATTCCGGCGAGTGTGGTGGCCGCGGGCCAGTCCGCTGCGGCGCGTGAGCGCCGGGAGTCGGCCGACGCGGCGGCGGCCAAGGAGTTGGCGTGGAAGTTGCAGCACGCTGCTCAGGCGGTCGGTTATCCGATCGAGTGGGCGGTGGGCGTATTCCGCTCTCCAAGCGGCACTGAAACTGTTGTCACGTCTAATGATGGGGCCAGCTACATTCCCGCTGGGGTCTACGTGCCCCGCTCGGCACGCGTCTTGGCGACGGATCCTCTGGTGGACGACCATTTTCGGCAGCTGTGGTTCGGTTGGGCTGACCCGGCGCGAGTGCTCATCGAGTACGCGCAGCTGCGCGCGGAAATGGGTTGGCGCCTGGTGGCGGCTGCGACGACGGGGCCGTTAACGGCGTTGCGCGATGCCGGTGTGGAGCATCCGCCGTCGTGTACGCGACAGACGAACCCACTGCTTCAACCAGGCCAGCAGACCGCCGCGCCCGGAATGGATGGGATGCACGAGCACCGCCTGGCGGCGCTGTGGCCCGATGTGTATCCGCGGCTGCTTCGGGTGATGGACGCTGACCCCCTGCTCCAGGACAGGATCGTGGCTGCGGCCAGCGCCCTGCTGATGAACACGGCCACCACCCAGGGCGTCGCGGTTGAAGGCGGGATCCCCAACGCGGTCCGTCAGATCTGGCTGACCCGCGGCGGAGATCGGGATCCAAGCCCACAGCAGTGGGCTGACTACGACGCGGCGGCCAAGGACTTCAATACCGTCACGTCGATTTTCCGGCCAGGTTTTGTTGGCCAGGCCGATCCGAGCGAGACGATTGAAGAACTCGCTCGCTATCGCGCGCACTGGATGGTGGCGCGCACCGCTGAGCTGATCGGCGGATGGGCTACACGCCCGCTGCCGCTTCCCGACATGTGCTACGCAGCTGCGGCCGCCGGTAACGTCCACATCCGCGATCTGATCGTTGAGTCACTGGCCAGCGTCGAAGAGGACCTCTTGCACGCTGGGTGAACCGGCCCAGCCCCCGTAGGCGTCGCCTTGACGCCAGCTCAGCAACCTCGCCGAAACTCGTTCGCAGTCAATTTGGCTGCGGTGGTGGCTGACTCGTTGTTTTGCACGGTACGGTTTTGGGGTGCCGATGAATCTGGCTTCCAAGACACAGGTGCGAGGTCATTACTTCCTGCGCCGGCGGCTGGGATTTGCATTTCAGCGCCGGTCGGTGCGTATGCAAACCGACCGTATGCGCACGCAGCGATTGATGCTGATGATCTCGGCGCTGCTCGCTGTCCTGGTGATGGTGGGGGCGCTCGTGGTGGGCTGGCTACGGCCCGCGGGCTTGGTGAACGACTCTAAAATCGTGGCCGACCGCAAACTCGGCACGGTCTTCGTGTCAGTGGACGGCCGGCTTCACCCGGCGCTGAATCTGGTGTCGGCATGGCTAATCGCCGGACAACCGGCCGAGCCGACGTTCGTCAGTCCCGACGACCTCGCCAAGTGGCCGCGGGGGCCGCTGGTCGGCATTGAAGGCGCTCCCACCGAGCCGCCCAAGGTGCTCACCCCTGAAGTATCGCGGTGGGCAGTGTGCGACACGGCGTCCGAGACGATGAGCGGGCGTCCGGTAATCACTGGGATTAACGGTGACCTTACGCTGGGCGACCGCGCCCGCGAGGTCGCCGCTGACACTGCGGTTCTGGGCATCTTCAACGAGCAGGCGTATGTCATCACCAATGGCGTGCGGATGCCGATCGACCTTTCCGACAGGGCAGTAGTGGAGCCTCTGGGCTTGGAGGAAGCCGGTGCCCCGGTTGTTCTCTCTCAGGCCATGGTCGACGCTTTGCCGGCCGGCCGTCCCCTGGTCGTCCCGGGCGTGCCGGGGGCGGGCCAGCCCAGCACGGTCAACCTGGGCACACCAACACCGCTAGTGAACGGCGCGGTCGTGGTGTCTCAGGACGTGGCCTCGGGTCAAGATCAGTTCTACGTCGTACTCGGCAATGGTGTGCAGCCGGTGTCGTCAGTGGTGGCGGCCATGCTGCGGCAGCGCGATTCATTCGGCGTCTCACAACCTCCCCGCATCTCCCCGGACGTCTTAGGCGATGTTCCCGTTAGGGACGTGCTCGACGTGACCGGGTATCCCGCAGAGCCACTCAAAGTCGTGGACTGGCGCGCCGACCCGGTGCTGTGCGTGGCGTGGGACCGCGGAGCCACGGATCGGCAAGCCCGCCAACGACTTCTGGTCGGCCGAGCATTGCCGGTGACGGCAGAGCAGGAAGTGCATCTGGTTCCTCTGGTCGTCAGCACTGCGGACCAAGGCACGCTGGCCGATCAGGTTCTGCTCGCCGACAATCCGGCAACGTGGGTCTCGACGACGGGTGCGAGCGCTGAGTCCGCTCGTCGGGAAACCCTTTGGCTGATCAGTGAATCCGGCGCGCGCTACGGCGTGCCGTTTGACGACGAAGCACTGCAGTCGCTGGGACTTAAGAATGTCGCACCGCGTTTGGCGCCGTGGCCACTACTTCGGGTGTGGCCCGCAGGCCCCGAGCTGTCGAAGCAGGCGGCCATGACGATGCACGACACGTTGGCCGGCTCCGCGGCCCCGATCACCGAACAAGGACGGTAGACCGCATGGCAACAGTGAAGCCCCGTCAAGGCTCGGTGAAGATCCCACCGACGATGGGCGGCCGCGAAACGGTGCCCGAACCGCTGGAGGCCCCTCGGCCAATTCCACGCAGCAAGGCCGCGATCATCCTGCCTGTTGTCATGGGTGTCGCGTTCCTCGGGATCATGGCACTGATGCTGTCTCAGCCCGGTCTGCGCAGCGGAACGATGGGCATGATGACCCTGTTGTTCCCCATCATGATGATCGTGTCGATGGGGTCCTACATGTTCTCCAATCGCGGTGGCGGCGGCGATAAGCAGCTGTCGGGGCCGCAGATGGAGCAGGCACTGCGCGACTATGCGATGACCCTCGATGAGACGCGGGACAAGGTACAAGATGCCGCCCGCGCCCAGCACGCGCAATTCGAATATCTCCATCCCGAGCCGGCACTACTGTCAGGCCTCGTAGGGTCGGCCCGGATGTGGTGCCGCACGCCCAATGATCAAGTGCTGAAGGTGTTTTACAGCCAGGTCAGGGTAGGTCTGGGTACCTCGAAGGTCGTCAAGGAGCTGGAAACCAACGAACTGGGCCGCCGCGAAGACTACGAACCGGTCACCTACGACGCCTCCTCGGCGTTCCTGCAGACCCAAAGCAAGCTACAGAACGCGCCGAAACCACTGCTGCTGCGCAACATTGCCGGTATGGCCCTCATCGGGCGTGACGGCATGGACGCGGTGTACGGGCTGGCCCGGGCGCTGATCTGCCAAGCCGCCGTAGCGCATTCACCGCGGGACTTCAAAATCATGATCGTCACCGACGACATCGCCCGCTGGGAGTGGTGCAAGTGGCTGCCGCACTGCGCGCACCCGACGCTGCGCGACCGCGGCGGTCCAACCCGGATGGTCTGGACAACCGGCGAGCAGATGGACGCGGCGGTCGGCACGGAGCTGCACGGCCGCGACGCCTTCCGCACGAACGCCACCACCACGCCGCACTGGCTGGTGATCGACGACCGCCGCCGCCGCGGCGATGACCGCCACTGGGAAACGCTGACCCGCGCAGGCGGTGTAGCCGGGGTGACCTTCCTGGCCTTGTCCGATGAGCCTGGTCGCGGGCTCGGCTTCGAAGAAGCCAATACGTTCTGGGTGTCGGAGTCCGAGGTAACGCACCGCGGTCAATGGTTCTGCCGCCCCGATTCGATGGACCTGGCCAGCGCCCGGGTGCTGGCACGCAAGATGGCCCGGTACCGCGTGGAGGGCGAACGCTCTCGCAGCCTGATCGACGACACCTCGGTCGACGCCGACCTCTACAAGGTCCTCGGCATTGACGACCCCGGCAACCTCGACGTGGAAAAGCTGTGGGCGCCCACGCTGCAAGGTCCTCCCTTTGAAGACAATGCCTGGGGCGCAAAGTGGTTGCAATTCCCGATCGGTGTCGATCCAACCGGGGCGCCAGTTCACATCGACTTCAAAGAGACCCACGAAGGTGGCATGGGCCACCACATGGTGATCGCCGGCACGACTGGCTCGGGTAAGTCGTCGTTCCTCACGACTCTGATCCTGTCGGCGGCGCTGACACATTCTCCGGAGACGCTGGTGTTCGCGTTCTTCGACTTCAAGGGCAAAACGACGGCCAACATGGTCGCTGGGCTGCCGAATGTCGTTGCCGCCATGGGCAACTTGAAGGACGACTCGTTGTGGATCGAGCGCATGGGCGACGTCATCAACGGCGAACTGGAGCGCCGCAAGTCGTTGCTCGACCGCGCAGGAATCAGCGAGGTCGCCGAATATGAGTACCGCCGAATCCACCTGGGCCAGCGGCTGGAGCCGCTGCCCGCGCTGATCATCGTCATCGACGAGTTCACCCAGATGTTCATCGAAGCGCCCGACTCGAAGAAGATCATCGACGAGATCGGCCGCCAGGGCCGCGCCTTGAACGTGAAGATGATCTTGGGCTCGCAGCGACTCGGGCATGAAATGCAGTCAGGCATCATGGCCAACATCCCGATCCGCGTAGGTCTTCGCACCCTGGACGCCGGCGAGTCGATGGCCATCATCGGCACCGACGAAGCCAAGCACCTTCCCGAGAAGCCTGCCGGTGCAGGCTTGTTGCGCGTGCAGGGCCGCGATCGGCTGGTGCGGTTCCAATCCGCGTTCGCGCGCAAGGTCTACCATCCGCCGCGCCGGGTGGCCGCCGAAGCGGTGCGCACCCAAGCCGGGTACATGGCCCCCGAGGTCTTTACCGCTGCGCCTATGGCCGCGATCGCGTCCGCGCCCAAGCTCTCTGCCGCTCCCGTTGAATCGACCGACACCGTGCTCGGCGCGGACGGGCAACCGATCCGCGAGCTTGAGGCCTCGATCAACTCGTTGCGTGAGCAGACCAGAGTGCCGGTCCACCAGATGTGGCTGCCGCCGCTGGAGCCGGTGCCCGTCGAAGATCTGGTGCGCCGCTTGCGGCGCAAGCCCTGGTATCAGGACTACGGACACACCCCGGGACTGTTGTTCCCGATTGGGATCGAAGACCGGCCTTTCCAGCACGCGCAACGCGTGTACGCACTGGACTTCTCCGCGGGCAACTGTGCGGTCATCGGCCAGCAGAGTTCTGGTAAGACCACCGCTTTGACGACGATGATCACGGGTGCGGCCATGATGTATCACCCGAAGCGGGTGCAGTTCGTGGTGGTGGCCATGGGCGGTCCAGGTCTCAACGAGGTCGAGGCGCTTCCGCACGTGAGCTCGTTCGCCCGGGCCGGTGACCGCGAGCGTGTGCAGCGCACGATCGCGGAAATGAAGCTTCTCGTGGAGGAGCGCGAAGAGGCGTTCAGCCGGCTCGGCTTGAGCATCGAAAGCTTCCGCGCGCGCAAGTTCGGTGGCGAGGCCGGCCCGGTACCCGATGACGCCTTCGGTGAGGTGTTCCTGGTCATCGATGGCTGGCAGCAGTTCCGGACCACGTTCGGCGAGGACATGATGGCCGACCTCGGCGTGATCATGGAACGCGGCAACAGCCTCGGGGTTCGCGCGATCATCGCCGCTGCAGGCTGGATCGCGGGCGGCTTCCCCTCCTGGATGTCCAACACGTTCACCCTCAACGTCGAATTGGCGCTGGGTAGCCAAGACGATCCGTCGAAGAACAACCGCGATGTCGCCAAGAAGGTGCCGTTCGGTAAGCGTGAACTGCTCGGTGATCCCAGTGACGAGACCGCTGAGACGCGAACCGAGACCATCAGCGGCCGAGGCACGTCGATGGCGGGCTATCACTTCCAGGCCGGGCTGCCCATCCTGTCCACACCGGAAGGAAGGACGATCGGCCCGCGGGAGGCCGCCGAGGTGATTACGAAGCTCACCGGTGTCGATCAGGTCGCACAGGTCCGCATGCTGCCGAGCACGGTCAGCCTCGATGAGGTCTTCGCCGCCCAGCGCGAGCCCAAGCGCGGAGTGGTGCCCTTCGGCATTTCCGAGGTGGGCCTGGTGGCGGCCGAAGCCGATTTCAACCGCAACCCCCACTTGCTCTTTATCGGCAACCCGGAGTGCGGCGTATCGAACTCCGTGGCCGCCGTCGCGCGGGCGATCATGCGGTCGTACCGACCCGAAGAAGCTCAGATCTATGTCATCGACCCGGGCAACTCGCTTGTCCGGGTGGTGCAAGGGCCGCACCTGGGCCGCTACATCGGCGAGGACGGTGTGGAGTCCGAGGGCTACACCTACTACGAGGACGATGTGCGGGCGATGACCCGCCATATCGACTCGCTCCTTGCCCCGCGCATGCCGCGCGGCCGCGCCGGACAGGAAGAACTTGCTCAGGCCACGCGCTCCTGGTCGGGACCGGAAATCTTCGTCCTCGTCGACGACGAACAGATCGTGGCGGGATGGAGCGCTGGGGCCAACATGTTCCGCGCGGACGGTAAGGGCCCGGCGACCGAGGGTCTGACCAAGTACATCGACCGCGCTCGCGAGGTCGGTCTACACCTGATCATCGGCCGGCGCTTCCCGTGGGGGCCGGCGATGTCCTCTCCGCTGGCGGGACGGCTCATCGCGCAAACCGCCCCCCTGATCGTCATGGATGGCCACCGCATGGAGGGCGAGCTGATCAGAGGCGTTCGTGCAGCCAGGCAGCCGGCGGGCCGAGGAATCTATGTGACCGACCGCCTGTCGGCCCCCGCGCAGATCGCGAAGGTGCTGCCCCTTGAGTGATCCGGGACATCGGCTCGGCGCAGCCGTCGACGCGGCAAGACTGGACTTGGGCTTGTCCAAGATGGACCTGGCCAAGATCGCCAGGGTGGGCCGTTCCACGATTACCGACCTGATCAACCGCGGCAAGATCCCCGGACGTGAAGTCACGCGAGGGCGGATAGAAGCCGCTCTCGGATGGACCCCGGGCAGCTTCGCCACGGTGCTGGACGGGGCGGAACCTACGTTGCGCAACGGTACCGAGTATCCGCTGAGCGGAACCACGAAGGTGCTGGTGGAGCAGCTAACGCAGATTGCCCAGGAGGCAAGGGCTGGGTCTGCGGCCGCGGACACGTTGAGCAAGCGACTGCAGGTCATCGGCGATATTGCGGAATCCGCAGCTCAGCTGGCCGCGCGCACGCGATAAATAAGTGTTCTGACCATGCGCAGGTAGCTGGGACAATGGGGGAGTGACGAAATGTCCGAGTGTAGAGCAGACAACCGGAGAATAAAGAAATTCTCTGCAGCGAATGTGGCTGCGCTGGTGGCAGCCACTGCCGAACCGCTCTACTCTCGGCTTATCAGGTACCTAGCGCCTTAGGGGAGGCTTATCGTGACCTTTTTTGTGGATCCAGTTGGCGTTGCTGCTCAATCCGTAGCTGAAGCGACCGGAACGGCGACCACCGCCGGCGTGCTCGCGGGCTCAGCACCGGCGATGACTGCCGTTGTCCCGATGGGAAGCGAGGAGGTCTCCGCCCTTCTGGCCACCGCGATCCAGACGCACAACGCGCAGTTCCTCGCCCAGACCGGCGTCAGCGTCGCGGACCGGGGAATGTTCGCTGGCGATGTCGGTGTCTCCGGTGTGATGTCGGTGGCAACCGAGGCCGTCAACCAGGCCTCGCTGCTCCTCTGAGCACATGCCCGCTCAATATTGGGGGCTTACACCCGAGACCAACGCCATCCGGCTGACTACCGGACCAGGCGCGGCGGCCATGACCTCGGTCGTGGCCGGCTACCAGGCCGCCGGGGTCACCCACATGCAGCAGGGCGCCCAGATGATGGCGACTGCGGCGACGACCGCTACCGGCAGCTGGTGGGGCAAAGGTGGCACCTCCATGATGGCCGCTGCTGTTCCGAAGTCGGAGTGGCAGATTGAGGCCGGCGCTCATGCGGAGAAGGCCAGCGGTCTGATCGGCGCTGCTGCTGGTGCCCATTCTGCGGCGGTCGCGGCGACCATTCCGTACCCGGTCGTCGTTGCCAACCGCATCCGCGAGGCAACGCTGCAAGCTACCAACATCATTGGCCAGAACACCCCCGCCATCGCCGAGGCTGACGTCGAGTACGGCGAGTACTGGGCGCAGAACGCGACCGCGATGACCGGCTACTCCAGCGCCGCGGCCAGCATCGTGTCCGGCCTCAGCGTCCCGCTTCGCCCACCGCTGGCCGCCGGAGGCAATCCGGCCGCGTTGGCTGCAGGGGCCGCCAGCATGGGCGCTCAAGGAGTCCAGACCGGTGTCCAAGCGTCCATGCAGGGACTCAGCGCCCCACTACAGGCCGCGGGTCAAGCCGTCTCGTCGGCGGCCCCGGCCGCACTGTCGGCGGCCACCAGCGCCGGCCAGTCAGGCGGCGAAGGCGATGTTGGCACTACCGGCACCCCGCAACTCGCTCAGCCAGGCGGAAGCGACCTGCTCGGCAGCAGCCAATCGATGATGGGCATGGCTAGCTCGCTGCCCTCCATGGCCCAGGGAATGACCCAGCCGCTGTCGCAGCTGGCCCAAGCGCCCATGCAGATGGGCAGCCAGCTCAGCAGCATGATGGGCGGCATGGGCGGCATGGGCGGCGGACCGTTCGGCGGACTATCGGCCAACGCTCCCGGCGCCAACCTCGCTGCGTCAATGAACGGCGTCAGCGGCGGCTTCGGATCCGGCGGTGGCCCGGTGACGGCCGCGCTCACCAAACCCGCCGGCGCCAGCATGGGCAGTGGCCCGATCGGGATGCCCTCGGCGTGGTGGGGCCCAGCCTCGGCCGCAGACGGGTCGAGCGCGCCCGGCCAGAACAAGCCCTCGGCGGCCGCACGCGCAGGCATGCCGGGCATGGCTACGGGCCCGATGGGCTCCGGCATGCCCGGAATGATGCCGATGGGCGCCGCCCAGGCCGGGCAGCGCCGCGATCAAGGCGCGAGCCGCAGCGAGGACGACACCTCCCTATCGGTGGTCCTCGACGACGCGGACGCTATCCCCATCCTGACCGCCAATGGCGTGGTCTACACAGACGGGGGAGGGTGATCGCTCGGCGGCAACCGGCGCAACACATGACAACCAACCAGCACACACATCCCATACGGGAACCGAAAGGAAGTGGACATGTTCCAGACTGACTCAACCAAGCTGCGCAACTCGGCCAGCCAGCTCGACGAGATCAAGAACCAGACGCTCAACGCCCTGGGCCGCTACATGACGATGAACCAGGACCTCGGCGGGAGCGCCTTCGTCGGCATCGCCTCCGTGGCCTCGATGAAGACCACCGAGGAAGTGGCCACCACCGGCCGCAACGTCTCGGCCCGGTTCGATCAGGTGATCCAGGCCATGCAGACCGGCGCCAACGAGTACGACCGCGTGGAGGCCGAGAACCAGGCCAAGCTGTCCAGCGTCGCCACCCAGGCGTAACCCACCTACCGACAACAACTTTCGAAGGAGAACCCACATGGAGGGTATGCGGTACGACCAGGCGAAGATGATGGACCACGTGGCCGCCCAGGCCGGCTTGGTCTCGCATCTGAACGGTCTTCAGGAGCAGGCACTGCAGGTTCTCGCCCAGACGCAAGACTTCTGGAGCGACAAGGGTGCCAACGCCTACGCCGAGGCTCAGCGTTCGATCACGCAGGCCTACCAGCAGGTCTTCGAGACCATCCAGCGGCACGGCGGCGCCCAGGGCGGCGCGGTGCAGAACACCGATATGGGTGACGCGGCGAACGCTGCCCGCTTCGTCGGCATCTGAGTAAGGACTGACCCATGGGAGCGCAGCTGTCGACCACCTCCGAAGGACTGTGGCTGACAGCTGCGCTCTCTGGCGTCACCAGACTTCCTGCGGCGCTGCGCGTGCGGCCCGTGGGCGACACCGAGGCTATGCTGGCCTCCCACCCCGGCCTGCAGGTACTGGAGGAGGCGGGGGTATGCCAGGGCCGGACACTGGACCCTGATGTGCAGGAATGGCTTTGGACACTGGGCCGCTGCGATATCGACGTGTCAATCAGGGTGTCCCGCCCGGACGAGAAGTCTGAGCGTCTCACCGGCCCCCCAGAAATCTTTACGCCGCCAGCGGATCCGCTCAAAGAGCCTCTTGCTGCCGCGGCAGCGCTACGCGCATGGCGCGCACACCAATCTGCCGATCGGACAGCGGTTCTGTGTCGCCGTGACGGTAAATGGGTTGTCGCAGCGCGCGTGTGGCGAACCGGTGAGGAACCGCTCGACGAAGTGACCATCAGCCCCCTCGACGGTGACACTACTGTTTTCGAGGCTGTGAACGACTTGCTCGGGGAGGAGATCCCGGCCGAGTTCGAGGGCGTCAACATCGAGGCCGAACAGCTGGAGTCAGTGCTGGGAAGCTGGCAGGCTGACCCGCAGGGTTACGACGTGATCGGCGAACTGCTGAAGCTAGGCCTGACGGCACGCCAGGCTCGCGTTATCGTCGCAGTGTCCGACACCGGGGCCGTGCGCGCGGCCATCGGCGCCACCCAATATTCAGTGGATGGGCCAGAGTTTGCCGCTACGGGCGCGATGGTTGTCGACTCCCTGATGGGCCGGGTCGTCATCTCCTCCAGCACCACCGACGACCAGCAGCGCTGGACAATGCTGTTTCCCGGCACCGCGACGCGGATCAATCGCGCGGTGAGCGACGTGCTGAAGGACCTGCCCAGCGGTGCTGGCTGGGACCAGCATCAAAGAAATCAGACATTTCACGCACACTGATGTGCCTAACGTCGTGGACGCCTGAAATGTGTGGTTGGTAGTCTTTCTGCGACGGTGATATTCACCGATTCGAGGAGCCTTCAGCGCTCCCCGGTGGAAATCGGCAGGAGGGCGGGGCTACATGACCGAGTCCAGAGATCAACAGTTCTTCGACGCACTGAACAACACGGGGCGCGGCGATGACGAAGACACGCGCGGGAGTGCACCAGGGGCCGCAAGCGCCGGCGACGAAACGCCGCCAGCAGCCCCCAGCTATCCGCAGCCACCATTTGCTGCAGAGGAACCCCAGGGCGACCCTGCCGGCGGCCGGCACCACATCGACCCACCCGGCGACAACGGCAGGGGATGGGGCCAACAGCCACCGACGACGGGCCAGACCCCGCCGGCGACCAACGCGCCGCGCAGTGATGCCGCAGCGCCCCCGCCGGGTTACCCCCCGGCGCCCTGGCCGCCTCAGTCGCTCGAAGGCCCCAACCAGAGCCTCGAAGCCAGTCCCATCCAGGGTGAGATGCATACTCCGGCAGCGAAATTCCCGACAGCGGGCGATGAGCCAACAGCTCAAGTGAACGCGACGCCCAGGCCGCCCGCCGCCGAAGGTCCGCAGCACCCCGACCAGGGGCCTGCGGTGCCGCCGTGGAGCCCACGCCCGGGTGGACAACCGTCAGCCTTCGGCAGTGACGTACCACGCCAGGAGGCAGAACCGCCGGGACGACCGGCTCCTCGGCCGGTCGCGCCGGAGGAAAGCACACAGTTTCTGTCTCGCGAAACGCTGCGAAACGCGTTGGGGTCCAACGCAACACCACCGCCTCCTCCCGGTTGGCCGGCTCAGGGCGGTGCCCCCCAGTCAGGCGGGGGACAGCGACCCACCCAGCCACCGCCGGGATGGTCGGCGCGGGCGCCGGAGTCGCCGCAAAGTGAACCCGTAGCGCCCAGCGGGCCGCGACCGCCCGAATGGGACTGGTCCCACAACACCGGGTCCGGGGGTGCTGAGCTGCGCAGCGAGCAGATTTCCGCTTCCGAACTCAACACTCCACGCAAGATCCCCTCGTCACGCGGATGGCGAAAGTGGCTCTACTACGGGACATTCAAGCTCATCAACACCGGCGAGTCACCGGATGAGCAGCTGCTGCGTAACCTCAACGCGACGGTCGCCGGCCACCTGCGCGGCACCTACTCCATCGTGGTGCTGGGCGGCAAGGGTGGCGTGGGCAAGACAACGACCACCGCGTCGATCGGGTCGACATTCGCCTCGCTGCGCAAGGACAAAGTGATCGCCATCGACGCCAACCCCGATCGCGCCTCGAACCTGGCCGATCGGATCGACCCCAAAGCCACGAACTCCTACAAGGACGTGCTGTCGGATCGAAACCTGAATGGTTACAGCGATATTCGCTCGCACGTCGGGATGAACGAGTCTGCCGGCCTCGATGTCCTAGGCAATCGATACCAAAGCGATCGTCAGCCACTGACTGCGCAGGTGTACACCGACACTCATGCGGTGCTGCAGCGCTTCTACAGCGTGTTGATCAGCGACTCCGGCACCGACGTCGACCACCAGGTCATCCCCGGCCTGATGAGCCGCGCCGACGCCTTGATCATGGTGGCTTCGACAGCGCCGGACGGCGCGAAAGGCGCTGCTGAGCTGATGGATTGGGCCTACGAGGCTGGTTATCACCGCCTACTGCAACGCACCGTCGTCGTCATCAACGATGTGCGGGGCGAGACAGGCAAGGCTCACCGCAAGTTGGTGGATTCACTGGTGGAGAAGTTCTCTCGCTGGGTCAGCCCGCAACGCGTCTTCGTCGTCCCGTTCGATCCGCATATCGCCTCTGCTGGGGTGATTGACATCAACGAGCTGCGCCCGGAGACACGGCGGCGCTACCTGGAAATCACCGCTCGGCTGGCCTCGGGCTTCAACAGCAGTGAGGACGGGAAGTGAACCCCGCCGAGCCGTCCACCCCGGCGCTGTGCCGGGTCGCGCTCCTGGTGGGTGAGGACTTCGAGATCGACTACTCCCTGCCCGCCGGGGTGGCGCTGATCGCGGTCACCGAAGACCTGGTGGCCCGCGTCAACGAGGTTCTGCGCGAACGGGGCCGCCCACTGCTCAATCCCGAGCAGAGCTACCGGTTGTGCCGCGCGGACGCACAACCGCTGGACCCGCAGAAGACGCTGGATGAGTGTGGGGTGCTCGACGGGGAGCAATTGTGGCTGCTGCCGGCGGCCTCGGCCGAGACCTACGAACCGGTGACGGAAATGGTCTCGACCGCCATCGCGCGGGCCGCCAATCAGCTGCTGGCCACCCTGACACCCGACATGGGCCGCAAGGTCGCCAGCTGGCTCACCGCAGGCGTTGTGGGGTGGGCATGCCTCATCCTGGTCAACTGGTGGTGGAGCATCGGCGGCACCGACGCCTCGTACGGCTGGATCGGCGCAGCCTCGGCTTGGACGATGCTGGTGGCGCTCGTCGCGGCAGCCCGCGGACTGTCCAAGGCAGACCCCAGCACTGTGGCCGGCCGTGAGCGCCGCGCAACCGGTCACGCACTGTCCTGGGTCGCGCTCATTCCCGCGGCGGCTGCCGCGGCCATGTCTCTTCCGGGCGCACCAGGCCTGTGGCACCTCGCCGCACCGCTTGTGGCGGTCATCGTCGGGGTCATCGTGCTCGCCACGATCTGGGGCCGCCATATCGTGGCGATCGCCGCGATTCTGACCGTCAGTGCGTTCGCCTTCGTTGCGGCGGTCGTCGCGGCCTCGACGTGGGAGGTCCGTCCAGAACGGGTCGCCGTCATCGCCATGATCGGCGTGGTTATCGCCGTGACGTGGGCGACCAGCACCGCCGTCGCCGCCTCCGGCGTGCCGACACCGCTGTTTCCGTCCGTGACCAATCGCGGCGTCTTCGAGCGGCTGCCCGGCCAGCCCTCCGACACCGTGTCGCCAGTCGGCCCGACCGGAGTGGCCACCGCGGAACAGGTCCGCGCATGGGTGATGCGCGGTAACAACACCTTGACCGGCATGATGATTGGGCTCGCCGTGGTGACCATCGTCGCCGCCCGCTACGCCGTGGTACCCGGCCAGCCCGGCGGATGGCGCTACACCGCCTTCGTGGGAGCGGTCTGTGTGATCCTGGTGCTTCGCTCACGCTCGTTCGTGGACCGCTATCAGTCCGTCACGTTGATGGTTGCCGGTATGGGGGCAGCGGCAGTGGCCATCGGCCGCTACGCCGCCAGCGATTCCACCAGCTTGAAGGTGGCCATGATTTGCGTCGCGGTCACCCTCGGCCTCGCCGTGCTGGGACTGCTCTCGGCGCTTGTGGTGCCCTTCCGCGAATACACCGCCCCGATGCGCCGGTTCGTGGAAATGATCGAGTACGTCTTGTTGCTCGCGCTGCTGCCCTGGGCACTGTGGCTGCTCAATCTGTATCCGGTAATCCGCAACGCAGTCAGGCACGGGATATGAGCCGCAAGCCTTTTGCCGACCGGGTGCGTACCGGTGCTGGACTGGTAGGCACGGTTGCGCTGCTCGCCGCCACCAGCATGGGAGCCAGCTGGGCGATCACCCCACCGGTGGTGCCGCCCGGCCCGCCACCGCCAGATCCCGCGCCAGCCCCAGACTGGCCGATGAAGCAGACGCGGGCGTGCACGCTGACCGGTGTCGTCCCCGGCAGCGATCTGCGCGAGCTGCCCCCGGCGCTGGCAATGCTGGATATGACCGCGGCGTGGCAAGAGTCGACCGGTGCCGGGGTCGTCGTCGCCGTCATCGATACCGGGGTGGCGCCCTCTCCGCGCCTGCCGCACCTGGTGGCAGGCGGGGATTACGTGTTGGCGCAGTACGGTGATGGGCTCTCAGATTGTGACGGACACGGGACTTTGGTCGCATCGTTGATCGGCGCAGCACCTTCGGGTGCCCCGCTGCCGGTGCGTCCGGCGGGCGCCCAGGTGGCACCGCCACCGCCCGCAGCCCCTGCGCCACAACCGATTCCACCGCCACCACCGCCGCCCACAATCACCGTTACCAAGACCACCACCGAGCCTCCGCCTCCGCCCCCGCCACCGCCGGCAGAACCTCCGCCGCCGCCGGGGCCGCCCGGGCCACCTCCGGCGTGGGGCCCCAGCGGCAGTGTCGCCCAGGCGCCGCAGCGTCCCCATCCACAGCTGCCGCCCCCGACTGGTGGCCCCGATGGCCTGGTCGGAATCGCCCCGGACTCAGTGATTTTGGCGATCCGACAGAGTTCGCAGAACTTCGGGCTGAAAGATCCCCGCATCGATCAGGACCAAGAACAGGTCCGCAGAACCGGCGACATCAACACGCTGGCGCGTGCGATCGTGCATGCCGCCAACCTCGGCGCACGAGTCATCAACATCTCGCTGGTGTCCTGCATCCCGGTAACCAAGCCCACCGACCAGGCAATCCTAGGCGCGGCACTGCGCTATGCAGCGGTCGACCGCGACGCGGTGATCGTCGCGGCCGCTGGCAACGCGGGCACCCAGGGATGCAGTCAGAATCCGCCACCACCGACCGGCGCATCCGGCTGGGATGAAGTGGTGACCATCGCCTCACCGGCCTGGTTCGACGACTACGTGTTGGCGGTGTCGGCCACCGACAACTTCGGCACACCGCTAATGGGCCAAGCTGCGTCGCTGCACGGGCCGTGGGTAGACCTCGCGGCGCCGGGGTCTGACATCGTGGGCTTGTCGACCTCAGGAAACGTCATCAACGCCTCGATCGACGAGGACAAGTTCAAACCCATCATCGGTTCCTCGTTCTCGGCGGCCTATGTCTCTGGAGTGGCAGCACTGGTGCGGGCCAAGTTCCCGCAGCTGCCCGCGGCCGAAGTCATTCACCGACTCACGGCCACCGCGCACGCACCTGCGGGCGGGCGCGACAACGTGATCGGCTACGGCGTGGTCGACCCGCTCGCTGCACTGACCTGGGACGTGCCGCCAGCTCCGGCCAAAGCACCGACACCCACCGAAGCGCCCTTGCACGTTCCGCCACCCCCACCGCCGCCGGATCCGCGACCGGCACGCATGCTGGCTGCCCAGATTGGGGCTGGCGTGGTGCTGGTTGGCGCGGTGCTGTGGGGGACAACTGTCTGGCGAAGGAAGCATCAACGATGAAGGAACGCACCTGGAGCGCGCGCGCCGATCTGCGCGCGGCATTGCCCACCGAAATTCTCGCCGTTGTCGGCACGGCCATCGCCATCGCCTTCGACGGGCCATGGTGGGCCGGTGCAGCCGGCGGCGCGGTCCTCGGCGCACTGCTGCTGATGGTGAAGGTGTCGCGGCTTACACCCTGGCAGTGGCTCACACGATCCATCGGACGGCTCCGCCATAAGGAACACCGTGTGGAAACCGGCGAGTACGTCGACGTCGACAGCGATGGGCAGCCCTTGGGCGTGCACGTCAATGAGCACACCCTGGTCACAATGGTCAACGTGTGGGGTCGGCCCTACATCCCCACGCTGCTGCGTCCGCAGGGTGCTGAGACCCCGAACACGTTGCCACTGAGCGTGATTGCTGAGCAGATGCAACGGTTTGGACTTGGTGTGGACGTCGACGTCATCGCTCAAGGCCGCCGCACCGCCAGTGACAACTATGGCCAGTTCTACGCCCAGCTCCTAGCCGACCGACCCGCAGCCGGACAGCGCAGCACCATGCTGATGATCCGCATGGACACCCGCGCTCCGGACACCACGGCCGGGCTGATGTGGCGCACCGATGCCGCTGGCGCCGTCGCCGCAGTCACCCGTCGCATCACACGTGCGTTGCGCCAAAGCGGTTGCCGCGCAGAACCAATGACGGCCGCCGACATGCGCCAGGCTGTTCTGGACATGCACGGCGGCAGCAAGGAAGACATCGAGAGCACCTTCCGCGAGGGCTGGAAGGACCTCACCCACCGCGGGGCCCACGTCACCAGCTACTACCTCAGCTCAGAGGACCTCACGGCCGAACGCCTCGATGACATGTGGGCAATCGCCTCAGAGCACACGCTGCTCGCACTGCACTTACGCCGCTCGAGCGAGGGGATCACCGTGTCGGCCACGGTGCGGTTCACCACGGCGCAGCCGCTGCTCACCCCGCCGGCGGTCATCCTCAACCGCTACACAGGTCGCCAGTGGTGGGCGCTGTCTGCTCTGCTGCCCGGCTCCGATCGGATCAACGGCATGCCAGCGCGAACGCTGACCTCCGATCTCGACGCAGCCGTGGCCATCGGCTCGTCGGGGGTCATGCTGGGCAAGGTCGACGATGCACTGCTACTCATGCCGCTGCGCGACCCGGCGGGGCCCACCCGCATCGTCATCGATTCCGACGACGATTTCGCTGTCCGGCAGCTCATTCGCCGCGCTTCGGCCAGCGGCGAGGTGGTGGCGGTCTATGACCCGCGTCGCCGGTGGGCCATGGCAGCAGCGTCGTCGCGGATCTGGAACACCACCGACCTACGCGCCCAGCCGCCGCGGCCGCCAACGGTGGTGGTGCACAACGGGTCAGCCAATCCCTACCCCGGCGCTCTCGTCAGCATCAGCGTCGGCGCTGGACCTCGGTCGGTTGAGCCCGACGTCCGGATCACCCAGCGCAACGGACGAATCCGCATCGAGACCGAACGGTTCACCGCCCGCCTAGACGCGGTGACCTTCCGCAACGAACAGACGTTCCTAAACTGATGGTGATGATGATGAAGGGTGGCGACCTGCCACGCGAGGGCCCTTCCTGGCCGCTGTGTGGGAAGCGTAGGAGCCCGTATCAACGAAACGCGAACAACTACAGGGAATTACACTATGTCGGACGGCAACAACGACCCGCAGGGACAGCCTCGTAAGGTAACCCAGACCATGCAACAAATGCGGCAACTGCCAACGCAGATCACTCAAGCACTCGACCGAGAACCTGTACAGATCGCCCAGCAGATGCGGCAACAGGCGACCCAGGTTGCCCAGCCACTTCTCCCTGACAAGCCAGAAGGTCGTCGAGCGTAGGTCAAGGTGAGACCGGTTGACCTGAGCCCGGATTAGGGCTGGATCCGGCGCAGCATGTTGGCTAAGAGGATCACCGCGTCGGCTGCGATGCCGGCCTCGACTCTCGACACCGTAGCGCGGCGGTGTTTGACCGCTTGGGCTAGTTCGATGGTGGCGCGGGCCAGCTTCCGAAGTTCGGCATTCTCCGCTCCCGCGAACTCAACTTCGACGTAGCGGTCCAACCTGGCCTTCGTACTTGCCACGGGAGGCTCGGCGTCGTCGCCGCGCTGGTGCTTCGAGTGGTCGTAGACGGTGGCCGACAGCGCTTCCAGGATGGCCACGCAATCGTTCCCCACGTTGGAGTAGTCCTGCTGTGTTGACGCCGATTCGAAGTGGCGGCGCAGCTCGGAGATCTCCTCGTCGACGCGCGGCCAGCCTGTGACTTTGCGGGGCGAGATGGCGGTAGCGAGAGTGGAGGCTATTGAGCCTGCCTCTCGCTCGTCGAGCAGCGTTTGAAGCGGCTCGAAGTACTTGTCGAGGATGTCTCGGCGGGCCTGCCAGCCGCCAGGTCCGCTCGCGCCCTCGGATCGCCAGTGCTTGTAGAAGGTCGCGAAGTCTCTGAACGGGGGATCGAACGTCGTGATGCCCAAGCGTTTCAACACGGCCTTGAGCGCTCGAAAGACCAACACCGACTCGTCTTGGGTGATATCGGCACCTCCGGTGCCGTGGCCCTCGAACTCCTCGTGAGCGAAGCGGGCCAGGGCCACCGCCACTTCGATGTCGGTGCGATCGGCGAGCGGACCCTGTGTGAGGGATTTCAACAGTTGCTCATCGAGCACCCGCTCAGTGCGCTCGTCGCCGCCCCACGGGTCAGGGCCGGGCACCGTGCGCTCCGTCCAGAAATCCCACGACTTCATGCCCGCCAGGGTATTCGTGCTGGACAGCCGAGCACGGCGACGCACGGATAGGTCAGCGCCCCGATGCGGAAACCGGGGAAGTACCTAGCCGCCCAGCAGCTCGCCGGGGACCGTCATCAGCGCGCCGGCGACGGCGACGAGGTACCAGCAGGTGCCCGCGCCGGCGAGAGACGTGGGGATCACGAGCCGGGTCCAGTTGACAGGTGCCGGTCGCCGGCGGGGGACGGGCAGGGCGTCCGACGAGCGGGTGCCCGTAGACGGGTCGGGATCAAGCAGCGTGGGCATTGACACGGGCGCTGGACCGAGAATCAGGGTGTCGTCAACGTCGCGCTGGGCCGGCGTCATAGGCCACCAGTCGCTGGAGCCGTCGATGGCCAACCAGCCTTCGAGGACTCCGTACGCGGCGGCGGAGGCGAAAATGGCGGGGATCTGGGCGAGCAGCCACGGGATCAGCAGCGTGCTGGCCAGCGAGGGGTTGGGGTCATACAGCAGCGGCAAGGGTGCGCCGCTGATGATGGCGGCCCAGAGCAGCGCCGCAATGGGGTACGCCTGCAGACGTTCCGGGATCAGCCCAATGATCAGGCTGTAGAGCATCCGGCCGGCCGGCCAGCCGATCGGCGCGGCCGCCGCGAGGAAGGCTACGACACCGGTTTCGAGGGCGCCGGTCGTGGTGGAGGACGTGCGGAAGATCAGCGGCGGGGTCACTTGATCGTCGTGTGGGTCGGGTCGGGCTCCCACTTTGGCGCGGCTACGGGCACGGATGCGTTTGCCGAGTAGCTCGGCGCGGCGCTTCTGGAACATCCAGATGCCGGCGCGGGCGGCGACCCAGGCGCGGCGTTCTTCGTCGAATACCTCAGCGGGCATGGCCGGACCCGAGCAGATCCTCAACGAGCTGCTCGGCGGTGTGCAGCTGGGTCCGAATGCTTTCCAGGACTGTGACCACGTGCTCATGCGCAGGGCATGCCGCGTCACTGGGCGCCGGAATCCGCGAAGTGGGGGCGCCGCCGCTCATCACGGTCTCGGCCGAGCCCGGCGCCCAGCCGAGCGCACGGTCGATGCGCTCCAGGGTGGATCGAGACAACCCCCGGTCCCCGGTGAGGGCTTTGTTCATCGTCGAGGGTGACGGCCCGCCGCGGGCGAACATCTGCGCGCGGCTGATGCCGAGTGCGCGTCGCCGCTCGGTGACGAAGTGGTGCAGCCGCTCGATGCCCTGTTCTGGTGCCTCCATGCGCTAACAGAATCATATTTCGCCCTTAGTCGTCCATGAGTGTGGACATATTTGCCCCTTAGTAGATACGGTGCGGTCACAGAGTTGAGCATGAGCCGATTCGAGGGAGGCTTGACGTGAAGATCGTGCTGATGGTGGCGGCTGGGGTGGCGGTCGGGCTGACCGTCGTCGTGGCCGTGCTGGTCCAGGTACTTGTCCAGCTAGCCCCGGTCCTGGCGGTAGTGGCGCTTGCCGCCTTGGTGCTGCATGTGCTCCGCCGGCGTGGGCGCAGCCGCGTCGCTCCCGCCGCGCAGTGGGCGCCGTACCCCGCGGTTCCCCCACAGCCAGCTCCTACCGCAGCGGCGCTACCGCGCGCTGAGATTGACCCCGCAGAGGAGCTGCATCTGCGGTGGGGGCCGCCCGAGACGGAGGACCTCGACGTCGCTCCGGCCGCCGTGACTCATGCAGCGGGGACGCACGTGCGGCGTGCTCGCGCAGGAAGCCGCCCGTCTCGCGCCGTCCGGGGCCGGCGGCCATGACGCGCGGTATCGACAACGACGAGTGGCTGAAGAACATCGGGGCGGTCACCGTTCACGATGACGATGACCGCGATGGAACCTTCGGCGTCGACAACGGTTCTCGATCGACGTCCCCCTCGGCCAACGAGGAAACGCAGGCCGACCCGGCCGACGACTTCGCGTCCGAGCGACAGTCCGCAGACTTCGACGGCGACGGCGACGGCGAGGAATCACCGCTGGGCTATGCCGAGGATGACTACAACTACGACGGCGACGGGCCCGTACTGCTGGGCTCACCCTTCGATGTCGGCGGGTCATTCGACGTCGGCGGGCCGGTGGTGGATCTAGACAGCACATCCTCTGACACCGCCGCCATTCCCTCCCAGGATCCGTCGCCGCGCCGATACACCCCGTGGGTCGTCGCCGCGCTCGGCGCTGCGGCCGTCCTGGGCACAATCATCACCCTCGTCGTCACCATGGCCAATTCGCCGAGCGCGGAGCCACCCAAGCCAGCATCCGCTCCGGTAGCGCCCCGTGTGGTTGAGGTGGCACCACCCAGCCCGCCCCCGAACACCGATGGGCCGCTGCCCTTTACGGCGTCCTCGGACTGCCCACCGGGATCGACGTCCGCGCAGTCGGTGGCCGACCCCAGCTCGACGACTCCGTGGGTCTGTGTGCGGTCGGTTGACGGTCAGGTCCTGGAGATCGACCTGGGACGCACCCTCGTCATCACCGCGGTGTCCATCGTGCCGGGCGCAGTCAACAAGACCGAGGTCAGCCCGGATCAACCGGATCCGTGGCTGCAGCATCGCGTGGTCACCCGTGTGCAGTGGCAGTTCAACGACACCGACCGCACGGTGAAGAACCAGAACACCGGCAATGTCCGTGGCGAAGCCGTGGAATCCATCCGCCCTGGCGTGCTGGCCTCGAAGATCACGCTGATCATCCAAGAAACCAGCCGCCCGCCCGCGATTGCACCAACCAACTCGCCGGCCGCACCGCCACCGAGCGCTGGTCCGTCGATCCTGGGCGACATTCTCGGCGGCAACCAGGGTGCCGCGCCGACACCAGTCCCCGTGTTCCCAGGCGGGTCGACGCCGCGGGATCCGGCTGACGGCACCTTCGCCGTGTCGAGCATCAAAATCATTGGGCACAAGGCGGTTTGACATGCAGCTGACCAACACCTGGCGGCGACGGCTCACCACGACCGGCCAGGGCAGCGCCAAAGTGATTGTGACGATTCTCGTGGTCTGCTCGGTCATCAGCGGAGCGTCCACGCTGTGGCGGTGGGTGTTCCCGCAAGACGAGACCCCGGTGGCAGTGACCGCGCGCTCGGTGGGCAACGAGACCGCCCTGGTGGAGAGTTACGCAATCGACTGCGTGACAGTGCTTCTGACGGCCAGCAGCAGTCGGGCCGGTGAGGTGGCGCGCTGCTTTCCCAACAGCACCGATATGTCGCTGCCTACGACCTCCCCGCTGATCGTTTCGGCGCAGGCCGCGTCAGCGACCTTCCTCGGCCAGACGACGCCTGGCGTCGCGACCTACGGCGTCATCGTTTCCGTGACCGAGCAGTCCTATACCAACGCCCCTCCGGTGCGCAGCTACTACCAGCTCCCGGTCAGCGTTTACAACGGCGCTGCGCCCCGGGCGATGGCCAAACCGGCACGCCGCGACCCGCCACCACCCGGGGTCGATGTGTCGCTCGACTATCCGGTGACTATTACCAACGATGCCGTTCTGGCGGCGGTGATCAGCGGCTTTGTCACGTGCTACCTCACCGACGCCAACGGGATCGAACGATTCGTCACCGTGGACTCGGGGCTGGGTCCGCTGCGCGCCTACTCCACCGCTGAGGTGACCTCGATCCGAGCGCAGAACCCGGTCCCGGAGGCTCCGACCGAGGGCGGCGAGCTGCGGGTCTGGGTGACGGTCAGCGCGCGAGCAGCCGACTACACCTCCACGCCACTGGAGTATCCGCTCACCCTGCGCGCCACCGGCGGCGCCTGGTCGGTTGCGGGCATTGACGTGGTTCCGGCGATCGACCCTGATGCCCCGCCTACTCCCGTCGCCGTGGGCACACGGTGAACATCCCTTCGTAGCTGCGGCACCCCGCCGCCAGCTCGGTCCATCCACCATCACACTGAAAGGGAACACCGATGGATATCGCTTCGAACACAACGGTTCTGGCAGCGCAGGGGATCGTGGGCATGTCCCAAGAGATCTTCTCGATCGTGGTCGTCGTCGGCGGTCTGGCCGCCATGGCGCTGGGCATCGCGGTCGGCCTGCGCAACGGCTTCAAGCAGGGAATCGGATCGGCCATCGGCGCCGTGGTCGGCGGCATCATCTTGTCGCTGATCATCGCCAACGTCGCCGGCTTCCAACAGTCAGGCAACCAGGAGCTGGAACAGCGCGGCATCGTCTCCGTCTACGGGCGATGACGCATCGAATGTCCGAGCTGGCCGCGTCGCTGCTTGGCTTCCTCGTCATCGCCGCGCTCATCTACGCCACCACCGGGCTCATCGACGACGCGAACAACCAACCCATCCTCATCAGCCACCACGAAGAGAGCTGACCATGCCCAACAACGAGGTACCCACTGGGGAGCCGGCGAAGGTCTTCACCGGCATCCGCGATGTCCCGATCTACGCCGGGGAGTCCTCGACCGGAAACCGCCTGCCTGGCGGCCCGTACCGCAGTGCCGAACTCATCGCGATCGGCATGATCATGCTGCCCGCTCTGTGGTGGTTCCGCACCCACGAAGGCGCCGGGTTCAGCGTCCTGGGCATCGCTGCCGTGGCAGCTGTCGTCGTGACCGTGATCCTGCGGATGGTGCTGCCCAAGCGGCGACCGTCGCTGGCCGCGCGCGCCAGCTTCGCCCTGGCGTCGATTCTCCCCAAGAACGGATGCGCCGCGCGCCCCGCCACCAGGAGCGGTCATGGCACGCAACGCTGATCCGCGCGTCGATCATCTCTTCGATCCGCCGCTGGCCGTGATCGGCAACCTGCGCTTCACCCGCGGCGGGGTGTATGCCGACTACCTCATCGACGGCCTGCCGCTCGTCCTGCGACCGCTGCGCACCCACGAACGGGGCAGCCGGTTCTACCGCAACCTGGCCCGCGCACTGCCCTCGGGCTGGTCACTGTCCGGACTGTTGGACACCACCGATCCAAATCGACTGATGCGCAACATCGTTGGAAACCACAGCCACCGACCAGGCTGGGTGGAGCACTGCCGACTGTGGGAGCCCACCTTCAACCCCGCCGCCGCACCCGCAGGCGCACCAGTGTTCCTGGAAGAGCGGCGCCGCGGCTGGCTGACTTTCCCCGTCGATAGCGGCAAAGGCGGTCGCACCGCAGCCGGAGCGGCCACGAAGGCAAAGGACTGGGTAGTCGGTCGCGACGTCGACTCGGACACCTCAGTCGCCGCCTATGCACGCCTTGCCGCCGAAGTGGTCGCCTCGCTGCCTCAACAGTTCAGCGTCCGACCGGCAAGCCCACTGCAGATCCTGTGGCAGCACCGACACAACGTCTTTCGCGGGACATTGCGCGACCCGATGCCGCCGGCCGGGGCCGGACCAGACCGGCTGACCGCTGCGGACTTCCTGCGCCCTGGCGTCGACGAGGGCGCCAACGCTGTGCGCTCCTCCTGGTGGCCGACGATGCGTCCCATCGTGCGCCTCTACGACGCCGACCACCCGGACGGGCCGTGGAGCTATCAGGCCCTGCTTCCGGTCACGCATTTCCCCGACACCGGTCTGCGGTTCACCAAGGCGGCGTACCTATATGCCCTCGATAACGTCGACACCGAAGCCGCTATCGACTGGATGCAGCACGTCACCGTGCGCAGCCCCGACCGCGCCGAAGCGCTCAACGCGCGCGCGGCCAAGAACATCAAAGACCAGATGCGCCAACGAGGCCGCATGATCGAGGAGGACGACGAACTCGACATCAAATTGGCCAACACGCGCGAGTACAACGCGCAGATCAAGGCCAACCCCAGCGAGCGGGAGCTGGACGTGGCCACCCTGATCGCGGTGGGTGCTCCGACCCTGGAGATGTGCGAGGACGCGGTGAAACAGGTCCGCCACGAACTCGACCAAGCCGAAATTGCGGTCAGTCGCTGGCGCGGCGCGCAATCCAAGCTGTGGTCGGCGTTCAATCCGGGCAGTGAGAAGCACGCACACCTCGACGAGTTCCGCGATCCGACCTCAGCGCACCTGTGGGGCCGGTTCACACCGCTGATCTCAACACGGGTGGGTGACTCCCGCGGAACTCCGCTGGCCGAGAATCAAAACACCCTGCGGCGCAGCCTGATTCTGCACGATCCGGAGGGATGCGCCCAACGCAGGAAGAACACCGGACTGATCATCATTGGCGACCCTGGAGCGGGGAAGTCCAATCGCGCAAAGCTCTCTGCGATCGAGGTGGTTCTGCGCGGCGGCAAGGTCGACATGTTCGACCCGGGCACTCATGGCGAGTGGGGCCAGGCGTTCCGCAACGTTACCCACACGACGACCATCGATCTGGGAGACTCCCGGTTCAGCCTCGACCCGCTGCGCATGTTCGCCTTCGAAGACGCCGGCGACGTCGCCGCCAATCACATCTTGCCGATGATCGGCGTCCCCGCCGACAGCGACATGGAGAACCGGTTCACCCTTCTGGTGAGTCCAGAATTACGCCACGCCAACGGAATTAAATCGATGCGCTCGCTGATTGGCTACTTGCGCGATCAGCCTGACTCCGCCAACGACATGCTGCTCGCCCGTCTGGAAGCCTGGGCCACCCAGCCGGCAGCGCGGCCGATCTTCGACGAGACGTTGCCGGCGTACTCACCGTCGCAGTCGCTGGCCACGATCTGGCTGACCAACCGGCTGGGCCTGCCCTCCGCAGACGACATCCTCAACCCGCACCTCTACGACAAGCTGCCCAAAAGGGCGCGTGCGGGGATGGCGATCTACGGCCTGATCATCGACACCGTGCAGCGTCACCAGTTTCTGCACCGCGAGCAGTTCTCCACGATGATCTTCGAAGAGGCGGCCGAACTGATGGCCTACCCCGCCAGCGCGCGCGCAGCGCACTACATCACTCGCCAGGGCCGCAAGCACGCCACCGGTATCTGGCTGATCTCCCAGGACTACCGGGACTTCGAGCGGATGGGCGACGAGTTCATCACCCAGAAGTGGCTGTTCGCGATTCGTAACGAGGAGCTGGCGACCAAGACGCTGGAGTGGGCAGGGGTCGATCCCGCGTTGTACCCCGAAGTGGTGCAGTCCTACTACGAGGACACCAGCCCGGCCGAGTCGGCCGACGACGAGGACAGCGACGACGAAGCATTCGGCAAGGTGCACCCCTCGCGGATGGGGGAGGGGTTCATCGTTGACGAGCGCGGCCGGCGGGCCCGCTGCCGCTTCCTGGGTGCTCCCACCACGCAGCTGGCCGCTGACCTGGACAGCACCCCGCCTCAAGAGGTTTTCGCATGACCTCCGGCGCGCTGACACTGTGGTTGGCTGACCACCCGCGCGCACGCCGCACCGTCGTGACGATGACGTTGACCTACACGCTGTCGTTCGTTGCCCTGCTGTGCGCGCCGAATGCTGTCGCCGCGGGCGGCTCGGCAGCCCTGGGCTGGACAGGACTGCGCGACAACGACGGTGTGCCGATCGCGTTCTACTTCTTGTCGATGGTGTCGGCGCGGGAGGCCGCGACCAACAACGGTCAAGACATCTCGATGGTCGATCCGAGCACCTGGATGCCGTGGATGGCCGCGGCGATGGAACGCGCGGTCGACAACGCGACGGCGGCATGGTGGCTGGGCATGATCGCTGGGACGTTCATCTTCATCATGGCCGCTGCGCTGTGGTTTCTGCGCTTCGCGCTCTCCACTGGCTGGCTGGTGGCCATCGCGACCTTCGGCCTGCCGCTGTACAACGCGGTCGCCTCGTTGGTTAGCTCAATGATGTTGGCCCCCATCGCGATTACGGTCTGTGTCACCGTGGCGGGCTATCACATCCTGCGTGGTCATCCCGGCCGGGGCTGGGCCATGCTGGGCACCGCCCTTGTCCTGACGGTATTGCTGGCCACGGTGTTCTCTGACCCCATCGGTGACCTGTACAGCGAGCACGGTCTGCTGGCGCTGGGGCGTGGCACCGGGCTGGAGATCGCCCAGGCCGCCACCGGGGCACCATTCGCGTCCGGTACCTCGCTGGACGCCAAGCTGGATGCCCTGATGGCCAACGTCGTGACGGCGGGCGTGCGCCATCCGCTGCAGGTCCTCAATTTCGGCATGGTCGTCGATGATGTCGGCGGCTGCCGGCAGGCGTGGAACTCGGCCATCACCAGCGCGGGAGGCGTTGATGGTCCCGGCCCGGCGCACGCCATGGCCAACTGCGGCGCTCCCCAGGCTCTGGCCTATGCGCAGCGTCTCGGGGGCTCGGACGCCACCATTGGTCTCCTGCTGGTCCTGGTCGCGATCGTGGTGGCCTTCTTTTACTTCTACGTCGGCCTGTCGGCGATGCTGGTCGGCATCAAGTCGCTGTACTTCGGCATCCTGGTCGGGCCGTCCTTCCTCATCGGCATGCTGGGTTTCGGACGGGCTCTGGCGTTCGCCAAGCACTGCGGCACAGAGCTTTTCATGCACGTGATCCAACTGATGGTGTTCGAGGTCTACCTCGCCGTTTCCGCAATCGGCATTACCTGGGTGCTGACCACGGACGCCTTCGGCGCGTCCACGGCGACAGCGATTCCTCGGGTGCTCATCATGGCCGTGGCCGCCGGCGTTCTCTGGCTGGGTTTCCGGTTCGTCGACCGCTCCTTCCACGCCGACAGCATGGGCACCATCGGCCGTCAGGTCACCGGCGCGTGGCATGCCGGCACCGGCGCCGTCCGCAACGAAGCGGGCTCGTACCGCGATAAGGCGCAGTCCGCGAGTGCGCGTCTAGGACGGGGCGGCGGTAAGGACACCGCTGGCGGCCAGGACGATGGCACCGGCTCCTCGTCAGCGCGGCGCACACCCGGCATGGAGTGGTTCAAGCCGCGCTCGTCGAGCACGGCGCGCACCGTTGTCACCGGTAGCGGAGCCGGGACCGGCAACGACGCGTCGCCGGCGAAGTCTGCTGTGAAATCGGCGGCCGCGACCGCCGCGGTGAGCGCGGTGAAGGTCGCCGCCCCCGAGGTGGCCGTCCCCGTCGCGGCCGCGGCCAAGGCGGCCGGTGTCGCCGGCACCGCCGGGCACGTGCTCAAGAGGGCGAAGAACACCAGCAACTCGGCATCCCCCGCCGCCCAGGGGGCGGGGGGTGAGGCTTCACCGGCCCCGCTGCGCCAGCCACGCCCGGACACCACAGGCGGCTCCCCGCCTGCCCGTGAACCCGCACAGGCGCCGACCCTGGCCAGTCGCAGCACGGCGCAGACACCCGGACGGCCCGCAGATGCGGGCTCTCAACCTCCGCGCGGCAACGGTGCCCCAGCAGGGACAATAGACATCGACGAGCGCCGCCAGAACGACACCGCGGCGCCTCGCGCCGCCCGACCGCCGCGACCACCCCGAGAGATTGGGTCATAGACGATGAGCACTGCGCGCGACTTCCTCGACGCCGGATTTGATGCTTTGGGCCTGCTCGGCAATCCAGCCGACCCCGCTACCGCGCGGGAGCGGTTCCGCCAGGCGGTCAGCATGGACCCCGGGATGTGCGACGCCTGGCTGGGGCTCATCGCCACCGGCGATCACTCCAGCCAGACACTGCGCCACGCCCACGAAACCAGCGCCACCGTGCACCGCGAGACGCGCCGCCTGGGTCTGCAGGACACTGCTCTGGAGGCCTCGGTGCCCTCGCCGGGCTTCATCGAGGTGTTCCCCTACACCGCGGCGACGATCACCCTGGCCTACATCGCGGCGCTGCTGAGCGAGAAGGACTACGACGCCGCCGAGAAGCTGCTGGAGTCCTACGACACCGCCCGCGAACCCACGCAGACGCCCATCTGGCGATGCCTGGGCACCACCTTGCACTACGTCACCCAGCGCTGGACCGACGTGCTGGACTGGGCCGACCGGCCAGTTGCCGGGACCCTGAGGGCCGTGGACGCCGCCACCGACCTGATGGCCGGGCTCGCTCACGTCAGTCTCGGCGAGTTCGATGCCGGCCTAGTCGTGCTCAAGGGCGTCCCCGCCGATCAAGTCAGCCCGCACGCCGCAGCCCTGGCGGCCCTCTACCGCGGCTTCGCGCTGCGTCTGTTGGGCCGGGAGGACGACGCCCGCGTCGAGTTTGGCAGGGCGAGCGTCGGCGGGCGCATTCTCCCCGAGGCCTCCTCAGCTCTGGCCGACCCCACCTTCGGACCCAGGACCACCACCGCGCAGGCCATCACTGCCCGGACCAGCCGCTGGGATCCGGAGTCCGGACCGACAACCGAGGAGCTGCGCCAAGCCGAGCAGGCTCAGGCTGCTGAAGCCGTCCTCGAGAAGGCCGAGCGGGACCTACAGTCCTTCATCGGCCTGGGCAAGGTGAAAGCCCACGTCTACAAGCTTAAGAACGTGCAGATTTACGACCGGGCGATGGCCGCGCGCGGCGAGGGAGTCGGGCAGCGCAACGCGCTGCACATGACCCTCGTCGGTCCCCCGGGAACGGCCAAGACTTCTATCGCGCGGGTAATGGGTGAGATGTATTTCGGCCTGGGCATCCTGGACTCTCCAGACTTCATCGAAGTCTCCCGTCCGGACCTCGTGGGCGGCGTCATCGGCGAAACCGAGGTCAAGACCCGCCAGTATTTGGAGAAGGCCAAGGGCCGCGTCTTGTTCGTCGATGAGGCCCCTGACCTGTACAAAGCCGACAACGAGCGTGATTTCGGGCGTATCGCACTCGACATCATCATGAAGTTCGCCGAGGACCACCGCGACGACACCATGATCGCCCTGGCCGGCTACGCCAACGGTATGAACCGGCTGCTCTCGGCCAACCCCGGTCTGCGCTCGCGGTTTCCCACCCAACTGGAGTTCAGCTCCTACAGCGCTGAGGAGTTGGGCCAGATCGCGGCGATGTTCGCCGAGAACTTCCGGGTACTGGTGCATCCCGGCGCGGCCGCCACCTTTGACCGGTACACGAGCTGGCTCACCGCAACCTCGACCAACAACCCCGAGAACCCGGCGGAAATGCTCGTCGACATCGCGGGCAACGGCCGCTACGTGCGCAACGTGGTGTCCGAGGCGGTGGAGAGGATGAAGGCGCGGATCGTTTCCGACCCGTCGATCGACTTGGCTACCGCTGACTCGGATCTGCTGCGGACCGTCGTGGAGGCCGATATGACCGACGCTCTGCGCGAGGTCCTCATCAGTGCAGGAATCCAGACCCGCGAGCAAGGGTAACCGTGGCACGCGATGCGGAAGTTGCCGCGCTGAGGGCCGTCGAGGACGCCTACCAACGGTGGACGGTCATTAGTGATCAGCTGCACCGGGAGGTCGGCGAAGCCGCCGAGCGTCACGCCGGCGCGCCGGTGGAGTCATTGCGCGCCGATTTCAACGCCCAGCTCGCCGTGACCCGCGCGGTGGCCGCTTTCGCCCGCACGTGCGCCCAGGCCGGGCCCGATGTCGACGGGCTGCCCGGCGCAGCCTTCGTCCAGGCGCTTCACCATGTGGGGAACCAACCTGGCCTCGATCAGGCCTTGGTGGAGCTGACCCACCAGTGGCAGTCCTGGCTGGCAGACATCGGCAGATGGATGCCGGAGACCGACAGCCCGCCACCGGCCCGGCCCACCTCGCCGGAACACAGCAGAGTCTTGGCCGCAGTGAACGATTGGTGGGGCTTCGCTGCCGATCGGCTGCATGAACAGCTTGTCGACTCGCTGACCGCCCAGGGGCACCGCGTCGCCGAATCGCTGACCACCGGCTCTGACGGCGAGCCGGCTCAGTCAGCACACGTGAGATTCGAGCCGGACCGGTCACGCGAGGCCTCCGGCGCGCCCAAACGCGGGGCGCGAGCGCGTTTGCACGCACTGTTCGGGCCTCACAGAAGGCGCTGAGGTCCACAGATGATTGGGAAGGCCGCACCGGACACGCCCCGCCTCACCGGCCGGGCCACCCCATCAGTAGGCGATGCTGTGTCTATGTTTGCGGTGGGCTCCCTGGTGGCGGGGTATCGGATTGAGCAGGTCCTGGCCACCGGTGCCACGGGAACGGTGTACGTGGCGAAGAATCCGACCTTGCCGCGGCGCGACGCGCTCAAGGTGCTCAGCGCCGACCTCTCCGGTGACGAGGCCTTCCGTGAGCGGTTCGTGCGCGAAGCCGATATTGCCTCGCTGCTGGACCACCCGAACATCGTGTCGATCCATAATCGCGGCGAAGCCGAGAACGGCCAGCTGTGGATCGCGATGCAGTACGTCGCCGGCACCGATGCGGAGGCAGCGCTGCAGGCCGGGACGATGACCGCTGCACGCGCTGTCCGCATCGCCGGTGAGGTCGCCAAGGCACTGGACTACGCCCACCAGCGCAACGTGGTTCATCACGACGTCAAACCGGGGAACGTGCTGCTCGCTCACGGGTCGCCCGACGATGAGCAGGTGCTGCTCAGTGATTTCGGGGTGGCGAGAGCAGCAGGTGGCCCAGACGATGGCAGCGACGACTCAACGCTGGCAGTGACATTGGCCTATGCCGCTCCTGAGGTCATCACCGGCGACGCGATCGACGGCCGAGCCGATATCTACTCACTGGCCTGCACGCTGTTCCGGCTGCTGACCGGCAAGCAGCCGTTTTACAACGCTGAGGGAACAACCGCTCTGGCGCTCGCGCACCTGCACCAGCCCCCGCCCCGGATCTCCGATCATCTGCCAGAGGCGACCCGCCAATTGGATGTGGTCATGGCCAGGGCGCTGGCCAAGAATCCGGCCGACCGTTTCACCTCGGCACGCGAGTTCGCCGCGGCCGCGGCGGCGGCCGCGGGCTCGCTCACCGAGCGCCCCGTGCTGCCGGTGGCCCGGCCCGCCTCACCATCGAATCGATTGCAGCCCAACAGACCTGAACTGGCGAGAAGCTTCGACGAAGCAATACGGGTGACGCCTACGCCACGCAAGCCTCGCGTGCAGCGTCCGCTGGTCATCCTGTGGTCAATCGTCGTCGTGGTAGTCACGATCGCCGCTGTGCTGTGGACGATTCTGATTTCGCGCTGGACGGGATCGGATGCGTCGGAGGCGGCGTCCCCAGCGACGTCGGACACGGCCACGTCATCAGCGACTGCCCCGGCGGCGGCGCTTGCTGAGCTGCTTCCGCCGGGTTATCCGCCCGGCAGGTGTACACCTGCGCCGACTGACGCGGACGTGACCGCGGCTATGTCGTGCGGCCCCAACACCGATCCTGGCGGCCCTACCACGTCGACCTACACGCTCAGCGGGGATGCCGCCGCTCTGCAAGCGTCTTTCACCGACACCGTGAATCGGTCCACTCCCCGGATTTGTCCGCCCAACATTCAGTCGCCGGGGCCATGGCGGCGCAACGACAGTCCCACGGTGGTGCGCGGCACGGTCTTCTGCGGGCTACAGGCCAACCAGCCTGTCGTGGTCTGGACCGAGGACGACGAACTGTTGCTCAGTGTTGTTCGAGCCGAGACGCCCGGGGCCACCCTAGAAGGGCTCTACGCCTGGTGGTCATCGCACTCTTAAACTGCTTATTTATAACGGACCTTGAGACTACGGATCTTGCCAGTCCCAGGTGATGAGTACATGTGTAAAGACGTCTGAAAATCGACGACTGGCTCGTCGCACATGAAACCAACCGCACTGGCGGTGCATACCGTCTCGTTGGTTGCCCGGTCGGCCATCTCGTTTCGCTAGATGTGGTATGTCTAACCACTCCGACCGCATCGCTTGCGGTTAGTCGAGGGGGACGTGTTGAGGTCAGAGATTCGCGACAGCACGATTCAGAACTTGTCAGAGCGCGTGCGCAAGCGGAACTACACGAAGTACCTGACGGGCATGCGTCTGGTGAAATTGCGAGGATTCACCGATGTCGAGGTCCGCTTCGACTTTCCTGTCACCGCGCTCATCGGCCCCAACGGAGCGGGGAAGACCACCATCCTCGGAGCAGCGGGGCTGATCTACGACTCGGTGCCGCCTCGGCGATTCTTCGCCAAGAGCGGCACCTACGACGGCTCGATGCGTGGCTGGAAGATCGAGTACGAACTCATCGACAAGGGTCGGCAGGGTTCACCTTCCATCAATCGAACCGCAAGCTATCTACAGGCCAAATGGAACCGCGATGCCGTCAACCGAGTCGTCGTGATCTCGGGTATCGGCCGCACCCTCCCCGCGAGTGAGCGGAAAGATACCTACCGGTTCATCAAGGGTGACTTCGAGGGCGCCCGCGAAGTCACCTTCTCCATGGACGTCGTAGCCGCGGTGGAGAACATCCTCGGTAAGGCCGCAGCTAACTACCTCCAAGTTGACGCGGATGTCGAGGGTAAGAACTCGATTTATGCCGTCCGCGGCACCAATGCAGACGAGGATAGCTACAGCGAGTTCCACTTCGGCGCGGGCGAGGCAAGCATCATCCGCATCGTCTCGCGTATCGAAGAAGCCCCGGATGACTCATTGCTGCTCATTGAAGAGATCGAGAACGGCCTGCATCCCGTCGCGACTCGCCGCCTTGTCGAGTACCTAATTGACGTGGCGCGACGGAAGTCATGTCAGGTCATCTTCACCACCCACTCCAATGACGCCCTAGCGCCGCTGCCAACCGAGGCCGTGTGGTCCACCTACCGAGGCCGAGTAACCCAGGGCAAGCTCGACATCGCCGCGCTCCGCACATTGACCGGCCAGGTAGAGGCACAGTTGGCGGTGTTCACCGAAGACGGCTTTACAGCGATGCTCGCTGAGGTCACACTCCGGGCCTATTGCCAAGCCAACAACTACGAACTCGCCGGCATCGAGATTCACAGTCTCGGCGGCGCGGCCCCGGCCCGCGATCACACGCGCTTTCACAACGAGAACCCGGTGCGGCGGTTTCGCGCAGTCGCCTTGCTTGACGGAGATAAGCGAGACCAAGACGGATACGAAGCCCGCGAAATCACGGACCCAGCAGACACAGATGATGCACCAGAGGCCGGCCGTTCCGACATCACGTATGGTCCGGGAGACGGACACCCCGAGGCAGCGGTTTTCGAGGACATTCACGACAGCCTCGACACCGTTGGCAACCTTCTCGGCAAGCTCACCATTGCACTGCAGCTCGACACCCCGATGCAGTCGAGAGTACGTGCCTCGATCGAAGAACGGCGGCGCACAAACCGCGACATTCACATCATCTTCGCGCAGATCGGAGAAGACCTGGACTTCCTCTCTGAATCCCTAGTCCAACGCGCCTTTCTTAGCACCTGGGCCAACACCTTTCCAGAGAAGGTGGCCGCGATCTGGAGCCCTTGCAGCGAACTCTTCAGCCGCAAGTCTGAGTAACCGCGACGGTTCCGCACCGGCGCTCGTTCAACTGGGCAGAATCCTCACTTGAACGCGACCCGTGTCTCCTACCTACGCCGACGCCTTTGACGTCCGCTGGCGCCGCCTGCGAGTCTCAATCGCTCCGTCGTAGATTTCGAGGAAGACACTCCAGTCGGGGATCTGGACTCGCCGCCCGGCGGTGCCGCGCAGCAGCAGCTGGGCCTCTTCGAGACTCTGGGGGAGTAACTCCTGCCAGTCGATGATCGAGCCCAGTTGTGAGGACTGTGAACGACTTCCGCCGTTGGGCTCATACGACTCAGTTCGCCGCGTCCCCAGGCCCTGCCAGTGTGAGGCCTGTTCGAGCAGATGGCGTTCGTGGGCGCCGTACATCACCACGGTGCCCGGGAAGATGTCGCGCAGCGCATCGGCGTACTTCGGGCCAAACACAACGTCGAAGTGGCTGGAGGCCTGCACGGTGGCCATGATGTTGACGCCCAAACCGGCGGACTCACCGACGTAGTTGAGTAACGCCGGCAGCGGGCAGGAGTTGCACACTTCGTCGAGTTCGAGCAGCAGCCGGTGTTCAAGCTGGTGCTGGGCCGTGCGCTTGCGGAAGTGACGGATGATCGAGTCGATAAGTGCCACGGCTGCGCCAGCGACGGTGCCGGTGTTGGGGGCGATGACAAACAAGCTCGCGTCAGGGTCATCCAGCATCGAGACATCGAACGATTCGATGCTGAGTTCGTCGACACCGCTAAGGCGGTCCAGATGCTCGGTGGTGCTCAGCCCGAGACGCACCCACGGCGTCACCGCCTTGGACACGGTGATCGCCACACTGTCCCGCATGCGGCTGTTGAAGGTCAGCACGCGCTGCATCGGGTCGGACAGCATCGGGTGCGGGCACAGCGCGGCGGCGGTCATCCACGATGGAGTGGCGTGCAGCGACAACTGTGTGGTGGCACCGCCTTCTTCGTCGTCCTCGATGCCGAGGTTCTCGACGGCTTCGAGCACCCAGGGCATGCCCTGGCTGTTGCCCTGCGGGCTGGCCGCATAGAGCAGGCAGGCCAAGGGGCGGCTGGCAGTGGACTCCCACAGTCCGCCGGCGGCTACCGTTTGTCCGCTTGACGCACCGCCGAACCCCACACCGGAGGTCGCGAGCATGGTTTCCGCGACGGTCAGCGCTTCATCGGCGGACGTGATGGACATGGTGGGGTCACTGACCATGGAACGCACGCCATCGGGCCAGACGAGGGTCTTTTCCGGCCGCAAGTCGATGACGCCGGTGGGCCCCAGACCGCGGCGCATCAACACCAGCTCGGCGAGGTCCTCCTTACTGGAGACGGCGACGAGCGGGCCGGGGTGCAGCACCGCGGCCGGGGCCAGCAGGCGCCGTGTCTTACCGGTTCGAGTGGGTGCGCTGATCGCCAGATGTGGAGCGCCCTGAACCTTTTCGTACTGCTCGTTGTCGTTGACGACAAGTCCGCAGTAGGGGCTGTACGGCTCGGGGTGCTTGCTCATGCGGTTCATCGTCGCGGGGATCGTGCGCGCCAGTCCACCACCAGAGCCGGATTGGCACCTAAGTTGGATGACAAGCAGCAAGAAGGAGTGACGCCAGATGAGCAGCCATCGTGGGACAGCGGTCCGCGAAAAGAGCGCGGGGGCGCTGGGCGCCTTAGTTCCGGCCGAGGAGAACGGCACCGATGCAGGCGGGCAGCCGACACCTCACCCGGCAACGCTCTACTTCGCGGCGCGACTGCGTGAGCTGATGGACGGGCTGGCTGTCCGCAGTCTGGAAACCGGCCGGACGCGAAAGCTGACAGTACGACGGTTGCAGCAGCTGCTGCATGAGCAGGCACCTGAGTTGGCCGTGTCGCAGACGCACATGTACCGCTACGTGCACGGTGAGGCCAGACCGAGTGTGACTCTGGTCTACGAGCTGGCGGTGCTTTTTGGGGTCGCGCCGACCTACTTCCTCCCAGACGACCTGCTGCCCGAAGATTGAGCGGTCCACGGGGACAGCTGGTTTAGAGGCTTAGGTCGTCGTCATCGAGAGCCTGCACGCGCTCGTCGTGATCGAAGGCCTGCCCCCGCTCGTCATGATCGAGAGCTTGCTGTCCGCGCTCGTCGATCGTGTTGGCCGGCACGTTCCAGCCCAATGCGATCTGACGGCGCTGAGCCGCTCGAACGGCGCGCGCGGCGTTGTCGTACTGGGTGAGGACCTGGCGCCACTCGTCGCCCAGATGGGTGCGGCCGAGACGGTCGGCCAACGTGACCGCCGGCACCGGGTCAAGCAGCGGGTCGGCAGGTGCGGACGGCGCCGTCGTGAGAGTGGTGCTCCACGGCAACGCATGGGTGAGCAGCCGCAGCGCTGAGGAGCCTGCGCCGCGGCTGGCTTCCGGGTCGAGCAGGATGACCCGAGCGTTGGACGCGGCGGCGTGACGGGCGATATCTGCGAGCTGGTGGGGGTCGGCAGCGGCTGGGTCATCGACGACGACGATGGCTCCCGGTGGTAGTGCCCACTGCTGGCCGCTGACTTGCTGGTGCGCGTGGCTGACCGTGGTGATGGTGTCGGCCAACTCCGCGTCGCGAGCGGGTGCCGCCCCGGTGTCCGTGGTCGAGAGCCACAGCACCTTGCGGTCGTTAGCGTTAGCGGTGTTGCGCAGTGTGTAGAGCGACGCCGCGGTTTCGCCGTCGGTGATGTCGGCCCGGACGACGCTGATCCGATAAGGCTGTGCGGCAAGCGCTTTGAGTCGCTCCGCGTTGTGCGGCTCGTGGCCTGCCAAGGCCGCCGCGGGGATGACGAGGGGCGTGCGGCTGGGGTCGACGTCGCTGGCGACTTGGAGTAGGGCCACCTCCGAGCGCGCCGTTTCGAGCAAGCGGTCGAGTGTGTCGGAGGTCGCGGTCTGGGCGGCGGCGAAGGCTGTCGCGACGTCGCGCTCAGCGCGCTCGAGGTCGCGGCGCAGCACCTGCCGCCGGTCGCGCAGCTGCGCGCGGGCGGCCAGGTCCGCGCGCTCGGCGTCGCCTCGCGCTTTGGCGATGTCGTGCTCGGTGACGATCTTGTGTCCGCCGGCGGCCGCGGTGCGCGCGGCCTGCGCCTGGGCGAGGGCCTGCTGGAATTGCATCGAGGGCGGCTTGTCCGGCAGTAGCTCGGTGTAGAACGCGACATCTTGTCGGGCAGAGGCAATGTCGAGTTCGTCGGCGTCGGGGTTGGCCTGCAGGAGTGCGAGCTGAGTGCGGGCGTGCTCGACCATGCGCAGTTTGTCGTTGTAGACGGCATCGGCGTCGGACCACTGCTCCATCACCGCGGTCACTGCGTGGGCATAGGGTCGGTCGGCGTCGACCTGGCGGCGCATTCTTAACAGCTCGTCGGCTGCGCCGCGCAGAGCCGGGCCATTTCCTGCTCGGATTTCTGCGTCGAGGGATTTGATGGCGGCGCTGACGTCGCGGTATTCCTCTTTCAGGGTGGTAATCCATTCCATGGTGATGCCCAATTCCGGTGCGGGGCGGTTTGCTGTGAGTTCTTCGAATTGAAGGTCTCCGAATTCATCGGACGCGTATTCAGATAGGTCTTCGGGCGGGGCGATGTCGAAGTAGTCGTCGAAGGGCGGGGCCTCGTCGAGCTCGGCGAAGGGGCTTTCCGGGTCGGGCGGAAAGAGTGCTTCCTCGTCGGGGTGGAGCGGAGCGTCCTCGGGTGTGGGTAGGTCCTCGACGTCGATGCCTAGACGGGCTTGCAGGCGGTGGGTGAAGGCGTCGACGGTGTAGGTGATCAGGCGGGCGTAGTCGCCCGGCGGGATCCGGTGGTCGGCGTCGGTGGCGTCGGCGAGGTGTTCGGCCGCGACATGGAGCAGGTCGCGTGGGGTCCAGGTGTTCGGGTCGGCGGCGCTGATGGCGGCGACGAGGCCGGGCCAGGCCGGATCTGAGGTGATGGTTTCAGCCAGCGCCGTTCCGAACACGACATCGATATCTGCGACCCACGGAGGGCGTAGGCGCGAGTGCGTGGTGGCCAGGGTCGCGGTCGGGGACAGGGCTCCCGCGATGCGCCACCACAGCGCGGCGGCGGGCAGCTCGTCGGGCAGTGGTCCCTGGCGGGCGGCGGTGGTGATGATCTGGCGTAGGTCGGGGGTGGTGCGGGTGGCCTGGGCGAGCTGGGCGGCCAGTTGTGGCCAGTAGGCATCGGCGCGTAGGCGGGGGTCGATGGCGTCGATGAGGTCGTTCCAGCGGGTGGTGTCTGCACTGCGCCGGCCGATGTCGGCGGCGGCGTAGCGCTGCAGGGTGGCCTGCATGTCGCGGGTTCGCACGGGGTATTGGCGCGCACCGGTGAGGCGGGTGTCGGTGTCCTCGACGCCCGTGGCGGCGCGGAAGACGGCGATTTCGGCGGTCAGCGCCGGATTGACGGTGATCAAGGGGCGTGCCCAGGCGGGGGCGGTCGCGTTGGTCCAGGCCCGTGCGCGGTCGCGGATCTGGTCGGCCAACCCCTCGACCAGCTGTTCGCGGCGGGTCAGGTACGCGCCCCAGTGCGGTTCATTGGCCAGCGCGGGCGGGATGCCGGGAAGCCAGCGCAGTACCCCGATGCTCGCGGAGTGGGTGCCGGCGGGGTCGATGCGGTGATCGAGAACTGCGGCGGGGTCGGCGGCGTCGTCGACGCTGCCTTTGGCCAACGCGTCGGTCAGCAGTTGGCGAGGATCGGCGCCACCGATGGCCAGGACGGAGAGGTTGCGCCGTAGCACCGGCCAGGCTTCGCGCTGGCTGAGCCGGGGGATCACGTCGTCGGCGATGGCATCCAGCCTGTCCCGTGCACCGGCGCCCAGTTGATTTTCGGCCGCGACACCCAAGGCGTCGTAGAACATGTCGGCCGCAGCTTGCAGTCGGGTCGCCGGGTCCTCGGCGCGGCGGGCTTCGGTGGTGGCTGACACCTGTGCGCCGTCGCGGGCCAGGGTGCGGGTCAGGACGTCGACGGCGGTGTCGGGGTGGGTGGCCTTGGGGGAGAGCAGTCGGTGCGGATCGCCTTCGGCAGTGGACAGGTACAGGTGGTTTTCGTCGGTGGCGCGCGTCATCGCGACGTAGAGGTGCTGGCGGGTGAGCGTGTCGGAGCCGACGATGTGGCAGGTGCCCTTGGTGTCGCGCCGTCCTGCGGTCAGGCCTTGGGCGGAGTCAATGGTGGCGGCGTAGCCCAGCGTGACGTGTTCGGCGATGTAGTCGGCGGGCAGCGTGACGATGCGTCCGCTGCGTAGGTGGCGTGCTTTTACGCTGCCATCGGTGAGAACTTCGGTGATGGTGTAGCGGTAGCCGTTGCGCACGAAATCGTTGCGCCCGATGGTGATCCGGCGGTTGTTTTTGCGGGTGCGGATGGTGTCTCCGACGCTGGCGTGCAGGTGATCGGCCAGCATCACGCTGGCAGCGTCGGCAGCCTCGGGATCAGCGGCCAAGCGGTCGGCGCGGGCGCGGGCGTTGAGTTCGTTGATGACGTCGTTGGTCGGGGCGAGCAGGATGGAGTCCCCGCCCGCCGCGAGGTCGGCCCGCCATGCCTGATAGGCCATGTCGGCGGCGGTCTCGTCGGTGCCGACGTGGATGCGATGGTGGTCGATGTAGAAGCCGATGCCGGCCGGGTCGGCGTCGTGCAGCGCGAGCCCGGCGGCGGCTTCGGCGGGGGATTTAAATCGCACGACTTCGCTCAAGGTGAGCGCGTCGGTGGCTTCGGCGATGTCACGCAGAACACCGCCGGCGGAGATGGACGACAGCTGCCCGTCGTCACCGACAAGTCGTACGCTCGCGCCTTTACGTAGCGCGTCGGCAATCATGGCGTCCAGGCCCGCGGTGGCGGCCTTGCCGGCCTCGTCAACGACGATGAGAGTGTCGGGGCCTACGTGGGTGAACCAGTCGGGCACACCGGAGATTGCGGCCTTGTTCGGGTCGGCGGACCAGACGTACTTGTCGAGCGTGTCGGTGACCGCGCCCAGGTCTTCTCCGAGCACGATGGCCGCGTCGGCGGTGGGGGCCAAGCCGATCAGGTGTCCGCCCGAGCTGCGCCACGCATGGGTCAACGCCGCCATGGCCGTGGTTTTGCCGGTTCCTGCGGGCGCCAGCGCCAGTGCGACACGGCGTCCGGAGGTCGCCATCTCCGATACCAAGGCCGCCTGGCCGGGGTTGAGCGTGCGTCCTCGCGCGGCCGAATCTGCGAGCGCCAGTTCGACATCGGCGGCGGTGGTGGCGCGTCCGTCGCAGCGCTGCACCGCGTCAAGAATGCGCCGCTCGGCATTGAGGGTGTCGCGACTGGTGTAGAGCGCCACACCGTGGCGGGAGTAGACGCTGGCACCGTCGCGGCGACGCAGCGCGACAGGCTCGCTCAACTCGGCGTCGGTGACGCGAGCGTGGGGTACCGAAAAGGCGTCACCGAGCGCGGTATCGGTGAGCCGTTCGACCAGTGCGACATCGTGCGCCACGTCGTGGTTTCGAGCGATGCGCAGCGCCTCGGCGCGCACGTGGTGCCGCTGCCAGGTGGAGCGGGCTTCTGACACCGTGGCGACGAGTTCGCCAGCACGCGACGCCACCCATTCTTCGTCGATGACGGGTGCGGTGCGGGTTCGGTTGGGGCCGGCCAGGACACCGGCCAGCATGCTGTGCAGCCCGTCGCGTCCAAGGACCTCCACAGCTTGCGTGCGCCACACGTCGCGCTGCTCGGCCAGCGAGCGCGGTTCATGCTTTGCTTCGCGCGATTCGAGCGTCGCCTGCTGGGCCAACGCGATGATTTCGGTGTTGGTCGGTTCGCGACCGTGATCGGCCTGAAACTGCTTGGACAGCTCGGCGGTGCGCGCCTTGATTGCGGCCCGCCGGCTCGACCACCGAGACATCAGTTCTGCTGACATTCCGTCGATCTCTCGGACCGGCCGTTTCCCTCGTCCACGGGACTGTTCGACGAACGGCACGCCCAGGGTGGCGATCATGTGCGCTTCCAGGCGGGTGTTGTACAACTCCGAAGCCGCGACGGTCACACGGTGCAGCGGTTGGCCATCCAGGGCGAGCCATCGACGCACGCCGTTGGCGTCGATGTGGGACACCTTGTTCGAGATCGCTACGTGAGTGTGCAGGTCGGGGTCACCGGCACGAGAATCGCGGTGGGTGAACGCTGCGGCGATGAGCCCTTCGGTGTCGACCTGGGCGACTCCGCCAGCGCCGGTGCGGGTGAAAGTGGCTTGATCTTGCAGCCACTCCAGCACGTCGGCGACCGCTGCATCGTGGGCGGCCTCAATCTGCTCAGCCACCGGCAGCGGAGCGATGGCCCATAGTGCGGACACGGATTTCACCGGTGAGAACGTCAGGTCATATCCGGCGACAGCGGTCGTGCGCGCACGGGTGTTACGCGCGATGAACCCCGACAGTTCCCGGTCATCAGCGGGCGGGCGGCCATACTCCTCGCCGAACAGCTCCAGGGCCACGCGGGTGCGGATCTGGGCGCGAATGTCGGGAGCGATCGTGGCGTTCCAATGCGCGCCGGTTTCGGCGTTGTGATCGCGGAAGGCCACCGCCAAACGGCGCGCGAACTCCGGCTCGCCGTCGCGGACCAGAAACTTGCGCCCAAGGCGGCTGGCCGCATGCTGAGTGCCCATGCTTCGGCCGGCGACGTAGCTGTCGATGCGCTCGGCGTTGGGGTGCAGACCTTCCCCATAGAGGGCGCGCATCTGCGCCTCACTGACGCCGGATCCCTCGTCAACAGCCCAAATCTCCTCGCGCACAGCGGGTGTGACTTCGCAGCGGCCAGTATCAGAGAGGCCGGCCAGGCCGCGCCCCATCCACCGACCGGGCGATTCGCCTTTGGCCGAGTAGTAGTCGGCCAGCGTGGAGCGGCCCCGCTCGGTGCTGTCAGCGGCAGCGACCTGCCGCACCAGGTACAGGTATCCGTCCCCGGCGGTCAGCTTGTGCAGCGTCATCACCATGACGCGCACACAGGGGTCCGCATGGCCCGGACAGTACGAAGTTTCCTGCGGAAAAAACCACGACCATCCCGGGGGTTCTTAGAAAAGTCTTAGATTCGAGGTACTGGCGCAGGGGTCGTATTCATTCGGGGTGAATACGCCCTCACGCTGGTCGGCATGTAGCGCCGGGTATTGCTCTGTTCGCTTCTCACCTCTCCTGGACCAGCACGTGAGGTGCGTCCTTCATGCCTCCTGCGTTGGTCTGACCACGTCGCGGGTTTGTTGCTTTGGTCGGCCACCAGCTGGCTTCGCGTAGGAGTGTGGCGATGGCGGGCACGGTGAGGGTGCGCACGAGGAAGGTGTCGAGCAGCAGCCCGAAGCCGATGATGAGGCCGGCTTGGATCATGATGGCGACTGAGCCGACCATGAGGCCGAACATGCTGGCGGCGAATATCAGGCCAGCGGAGGTGATGACGGCTCCGGTGTTTGCCACGGTGCGCAGGACGCCGACGCGGATGTTGGTTCCGGATTCTTCGCGGAGCCGTGAGACGAGCAGCATGTTGTAGTCGGCGCCGACGGCGACGAGGATGATGAACGCCAGCAGCGGTACGGGCCAGGCGATTTCGTGGCCCAGTCCCCATTGGAAGACCACAACGCCGATGCCGAGCGAGGCGAGGTAGTTCAGCACGACGGTGCCTAGTAGGTAGAGCGGTGCTAGGAGCGCTCGCAGCAGTAGGACCAGGATGACGCCGACGATGATTATGGTGGCGATGGCCAGTTGTGCGAAGTCGGCCCATAGGAGTCGTTGGATATCGGAGTTTACGGCGGGGAAGCCGGCGACGGATACGGTGGCGTCGGCGAGTGACGTGTTGGGTCGTGCGGTGTTGGCGGTGTCGGTGATGCGGCTGGCGAGGTCCATGGCTTCAACGCTGTATGGGTCGTGGCTGCTTTCGATCATGAACCGCGCTGTTTTGCCGTCCGGTGAGAGGAATTGTTCGGCGACGTCGGTGAATTGCCGGTTCTCGAATGCGTTGGCGGGCAGGTAGAAACCGCTCGAGGAGTCGGAGTCGGCCGCTGCGCGTGAAGAGTTTTGTAGTTGGGTGGCGATCTGGCTCATGCCGGACAGCATTTCGATGTTGCTGTCGGCGAGGGTGCGGACGCCGGTGGCGAGTGCTTGGGCGCCGGAGGCGAGCTGTCCGATTCCGTCCTGTAGTCGGCGGAGGTTGGTGGCCAGGTCGGCGGGGTCACCGAGGGCTCCGAATGCCTTGTCCAGCGAGGCGACTGCGTTTTGGACGTTGGCGAGGGTGCCACCGACCGTGGCGTTGGTGGCGGGATCGTAGCGGTCCCCGAGGTCGGCGATCTGGTTGAAGAATCCGCTGTCGCGCAGAGTGACCAGGATCTGCACCTGGTCGCGGATTTGGGCGCATTGCGGGGTGGTGGCACACCACGGTGAGGTGTTGAGGGCGCCGACGAGTGGGTCGAGTTGGGTGATCGCGTTTTGGGCTTGGTTGGCCAGCGGTCGTAGTCCTGGGCCGGATTGGATGGCTTGGTCGACGGCGGGCGCGGTGGCGGATAGCTGGTGCAGCAGTGGCCGGAATTGGTTGACCTGAGTTCCTGCGGATTGGGCTTGGGTGAGGATTCCGGCCAGTGGTGTGAGGGCGGTGCGCACGGTGCTGTCGAGTTGGGCGAGGCCGTCGGCGAGCTGGTCGGCGCCGCCGGTGAGTTTGGCGAGGTCGTCTTTGCGTGAGTTGCCCTCGGCGACCGCGCCGGCCATTTTGTCGCCGATCTGGCCGTTCTGCCAGGCCAGTTCTGCTTGGTCGAGGCGCTCTCCGGTGGGGCGGGTGACTCCGGAAACTTTGGTGACGCCGGGGATCTGGGAGACGCGGGAGGCCATTTCGTCGAGGTCGGCCAGTCCTTTCCCGGTCCGCATGTCGGTCGGGTTTTCCACGACGAGGAATTCGCTGATGACGACGTCTTTGCGGAAGTGGCGGTCCAGCAGGTGGTAGCCCTGGTTGCTGGCTGTGGTGGCTGGTTGTCCCTTGCGGTCGTCGTAGCTGATTTTGATGGTTGCGGCGGCTGCTGATAGGGCGAGCAGGATGACCAGGCTGACGATGAGTAGTGGCACGGGACGGCGGACCACGGCGACGGCGACGCTGTTCCAGTAGCGGCGGGTGCGGTCGGGTTTGGGTTCACCGATGCCGCGTTCGGCGGCTAGCGACAGCACGGGTGGCAGCAGGGTGACGGTGGCCAGAAATCCGAACAGCACGGCGATGGCGCACGCGGGGCCCAGGGCGGCGAAGACGCTGAGCCGCGCGAAGACCATGGCCAGGAACGCGAGTGCGACGGTGGCGGCGGAGGCGAGGATGACACGCCCGATGCTGGCGGTGGCGTGGATGATGGCCTGATCGGCGGGTAGTTGGGCGCGGCGCTGCTCGTGGTATCGGCTGATCAGGAACACGGTGTAGTCGGTTCCGGCGCCGAGCAGGATCGCCGTCATGAAGGCGACGGTGAACTGGGAGACCGGCATGCCCATCTCGCCGAGGGCGGACAGCACGCCGCGCCCGACCGCCAGGCTCAACCCGATTACCAGCAGCGGTAACAGCGCGGTGAACACCGACCGGTAGACGATCAGCAGGATCAGGGCGATCACGCCCGCGGTAGCGATTGAGATCAGCAGCAGGTCGTGCTCGGCCGAGGCGATCATGTCGCTGAAGGTCGCCGGTGGTCCCGTCACCTGCACGGTCGTGGTCGAGCCGGTGAACACCTCCGCCGCGATGTCGCGCACCGCGTTGACGGATTCTGCGGCAGTGGGGTCTCCGAGGGTGCCGGCGACGCCGACGGGCAGGTACCAGGCTTTGCGGTCGACGCTGACCGCCTGGGCTTCGGTAATCGGATCGGCCAGTAGGTCCTGCACCAGCAGGACGTGGTCGCCTTCGGTCTGCAACCGGCTCACGAGTTCGCCGTAGCGCTGCCGTGCAGTCGGAGTCAACCCATTGGGGTCTTCCATGGCGACAAACACCATGGTTTTCGAGCCTTCTTCGCCGAACGCGGCGCTCATGCGGTCAACCGTCTGCAAGGACGGCGCATCGCGAGGAATGAGGTCCACCGACTGTTGGCGCACCACGGTTTCCAGCTGGGGAAACAGCAGCGCGAGAACCACCGCGGCGCCGAGCCATACCCCGATGACCAGCGCTTTGTGCCGGAGGGTGAATCGGGCTAGCGCTGCCAACCGTTCGCTGTACTCGCGGGTGTCGGCCGGGTCGGGTGATCCGTTGGCGCCCCGACCAGAACGCGTGGCCTGGCTTGGGGAATCTGCAGTGCCGTCGGTCACTAGACCTCCACTGGTAGCGTAGCGATACTGTCGGTATCGCTACGCTACCGCATGTAGTGCAAGTGGTGACGGCGTCGTAGGACGCCAGGCCGCGCAATGCGCGACTGGGGAAGGACAGGCGGCCGCTATCGAGTCCAGCGCCGGCCGCCGGTCACAGCCGGCAGGGAATGGTCGAACACTCAGTTGGCTTCTGAAGCCAGGCCGACGTTGTTCAGTCGACGGCATTGGCCTTGGATGTTGTTCAGGTCTTGCTGTTGCTGGTCTCGGACGTTGACATCGAGCGCACGGACGGCCACATCGCGTAGCGGGGCCGCTAGCTCTAGGTTTGCGCTTCGGTTGTGGCCGACTGGCCCGTGTTCTGCAGCAGCACGTAATTGCCTAGGCTGCCCAGGAAACCTGCGCAGTGCTGAACGAGTTCATCGGTGGTGAACTCCAGTTCTCCGTCGAGTCGGCGGCGCAAGACTTCGAATAGCCCTCCCACGCCCAAGGTCGAAGCCAAATGGGCAACCCCCACGGCGGAGTCGGCGATATCGAGGTGAAGTCTGGCTTCGCGCAATACGAGGTCGGTGAAACCGGCCATCAGTTCGCTGCGTAGCTCTCGGAGCAGCGGCTCGGTTGCAGATTCCACGAACAGGATCCGACCCAGCCGAGGGTCGTCGTCGATCATGCTGACCAGCCTGTGGATCGGCGCGTACGCCAGCACCTCCGGTGGCTCGCCGGCATCGGGGATCGCGTCGACTATCACCTCCTGGAAGGTGGCATAGAGCTGCTGGTAGACAGCCCGCAGGAGGGCGTCTCGGCCGGAGAAGTGCTGGTAGAAGTAGCGTGACGTGACACCTGATTCAGCGCAGACGGCAGTCACAGTGGCGGCGGCAACACCGCGCGTGCCGATCAACTCGGTTGCGGCCTCGATGAGACGGGTGCGCCGGTTCCGGTGACGCTCCTCGGCGGACATCCCGCTATACACCCGCGCCGAAACCACGTGGATAGCTTGCCATCTAATTCTGACAAGTCTTAGAGTCAGATTGCCAGCGTGCCCTTGACGAACGGGAGAACAACATGAGCGACGATTCGTTCACTCGGCCCACCACGAGGGTCGTCCCGAAGCCCCGCCGTGTTCGATTCGACATGCCTGCTGGGACCAGTCGGCAGCACTTCGTCGATGGCGACTTGGTGATGAGCCACTTTGTGTCCACCTTGTCGGCCACGTTCCCCGAAGGCGAAGACTTCTTCATCCGGTCAGTCCGCGAGTATCGGGACCACATCAGCGACGCTGACCTCAAGGAGGCGGTCAAGGGATTCATTGCACAAGAGGCCACGCACCGACACCAGCATCGGCTGCTCAACGATCGGCTCCAAGCGATGGGCTATCCCACCGAGGGGATCGATCGCCATATCAAGAAGTTGGTTGGCCGACTTGAGAAGCGTTTTTCTCCCAAGATGCGCCTGGCTGTGACGGCCGCCCTCGAGCACTACACAGCGACATTCGCCGAGATCATTCTCACCAGCGACGAAGCTCAAGAATTGATCGGCGACACCGAAGTGCGGCCTATTCTGCTCTGGCACGCACTGGAAGAATGCGAGCACAAGGCCGTCGCTTTCGATGTCTACGAGACGGTCGGTGGAAGCGAACGCACCAGGGTCTGGGGGATGCGGATCGCCAGCCTCCTCTTGTTCAGCGAGTTGGTCATCCAGACCACCCGCTCTCTGGCCGGTGACCGTGCCGCCTACAACCCGGTGCGGTTGCTGCGCAGCCTTCGAGGTTTCCGTCATAACCCGCTATTCAGCCCAGCAGCAATTGAGCGCTTTCGTTCCTACACCCGCGCCGGATTTCATCCCGACGACTGGGACAGCGCAGAAATCCTCGAACGCTGGACCAAGGAACTCTTCGACGCCGATGGTGGCCAACAAATGCGTAGTAACGTCTAGCTCGACCAGAGCCCGTCGCGGTCAAAGTCGGCCTAAGCGAAGAACAATTCATGGGCTTCGCTCCGCGCGCAGTGAAGTCAAGCCCAGTCCTTTCTACTGGCCGCTCGATGGTGCTCGATCACGTCGCGACCTACAGGAAGCTCCGGCCGAGGAACTCGGTGACGGCGGAGCCGAAGGCGTCGTTGTCGTCGCCGGCGATCATGTGTCCGGTGCCGGATACGTCGACGGTCTCGGCGTGGGGAACCAGTTGCTTGAACTCGTCGACGGTGGCTTGGGAGACCACGTCGGACAACAGACCCCTTACGAGAAGTGTTGGGGCGCTGACCCGTCGGGCTCCGTCGATCAGCAGGCGGCTGATTGCGTCGAATTGCTCCGTTCCCGTGGTCGATTCGTCGCGGAGGAAGTCGAAGTTGGAGTGAATGAATGCCGGGTCCCACCGCCAGATCCAGCGGCCGTCGTGACGCTGCCGTAGCACCTTGCGCAGGCCGTCGACGTTGGCCGGGCGCGAGCGGTGGGGGTTGTATGCGGCGATCACCTCGGCGGCGTCGGAGAGGGTGCCAAAGCCATCGGGATGTGCGGCCATGAACGTCACCACGCGACGAGCGCCCTGGAATTCAAGCCGCGGGGTGACGTCGACCAGGACGACCGCCGTCCACGACGCCCCGGATGTCAACAGATGCGTGCCGAGCACGGTCATGCCCCCAAGGGATGCACCTACGACGGCAGGGGCGGTATCGGCGCTGAAGTGCTCACGCACGGCGAGGAGATCGGTCGCGAGTCGCTCGAGGTCGTACCTGCCGGCTGGGTCCCAGTCGCTGTCGCCGTGACCGCGGGTGTCGTAGGCGACGACTGTGTATCCGCATGCGTGGAGACGACGCGCTGAAGTGCTCCACGCGTGCCGGTTCTGGCCGCCGCCGTGCAGGAGCAGCACGACGGGACGGGCGTCATCGTGGTCGTAGCAGTCGGCGGCCAGGGTGATGCCGTCCTGGGTTCGGACCCGATGCTGCACGGCGGAGGTCATGACACCTTCCTGGCAAGATCGGAGTCCGCCCGAAGCGTGCGACCGGTTACAAGCACCTTCATTGTGCGTTGCCCGCGGCGTTCACGATCGTGACCGTGCCCTGGGCTGCGCAGACGGCTTTGTCGCCGTTGCTGATGTCGATGCGCGCTACTCCACTGCGCTTGCCCAGTGACACGATGTCGGTGACTGCGACACACACCCCGGTGGACACGGGTCGCAGCAGGTTCAGCTTGAATTCGGTGGTGGCGACCCATGATCCTGCCGGGATGACGGGGTAGAACACGACTCCGAGACAGTGGTCGACCATCGCCGATAGACATCCGCCGTGCAGGGTGCCGAAGGGTGTGAGCAGTTCGGCACGGGTTTCCATCTCTGCCACCAGCCGACCGGCGGCGAGGTCGGTGTGCCGAAAGCTCAGAAACGTCGACAGTCCACCGGCTGTGTTCGCCGATCTGAGCAGCTGGTCGGCGATCTGCTCATCGAAGTGCGCGAATGTCACTGCCACCACCATGCCCCTTTCTCCTGTCCGGTCATGTGTCGATCACCGTTCGAGCCCGCGAATCGTTTGAGCATGTCGCCGAAATGCGCCGACGTCGCCGTGCGCGGCGGAGGGCTCGACCTCGACGGCGACGAACCTGGCCGTTGCGGTGAAGCGCACGACGCGTCGTTGAAGAGGGACACGAGCTAGACTGGTGTGGTCCAAGTGATGGGCAGCGACGTGTAGCCGCGGATCGGTCCGGAGCGCAGCCGCCGCGCCGATTCAAGATCGACCTCCCAGTCAGGCACCCTGTCCAACAACGCATCCAGAGCGATGCGGGCCTCCATCCGCGCCAGCGCCGCACCCAGACAGAAGTGGATGCCGCGACCGAAGGCGACCTGGTGCTCACTGGTGCGCTCGATGTCGAACACGTCTGGGTCGGGGAAGGCACGCTCGTCGCGGTTGGCCGACCCGAACAGCAGCAGCACCTTCTCACCTTGACGCATCGTCGTGTCATGCAGGATGACGTCGCGGGTCAGGGTTCGTGAAAGTCCCTGTGCCGGTGAGTCGTAGCGCAACAACTCCTCGACTGCCGGCCCTAACAGTGTTCGATCGGCGGCCAGGCGTCGGCGGGTCTGCCGATGCTGGGCCAGCACGACCGCGGAGTTCCCCAGCAGATTGGTGGTGGTCTCGTAGCCCGCGACGAGCAGCAGCGCGCAGAAGCCGAGGACTTCCTCGTCGGTCAGTCCGATCCCGTCGACTGTGGCGTTGGCCAACGCCGACATCAGGTCCTCGCGGGGATTCTTGCGGCGGTCGGCGAGGAAGTCGGTGAAGTAGGCGTAGATCGCGGCGGCGGCGGCCAGTGCATCGGTGGTTTGTCCGTGGTTGACGTCGACCTGGACCAGTTGGCTCGACCACAATCGGAACTGATCACGATCGGTGGCGGGAACGCCCAGCAGATCGGCGATCACCGCAGCGGGCAGGATCGCGGCGAAGTCGGTCACGAAGTCCGCCGATCCGGACCCCTCGTCGAGGCGCTCGAACAACTCCGCGGCCATCTGCGTGATGGTGCCCTGCAACCCGGCCACCCGCCGAGGAGTGAACGCCCGGCTCACCAGGGCACGCAACTGGTCGTGGCGGGGAGGGTCCATGACGATCATCATCGGCAGGAATGAGCCGATGAAGTCTGATCCCGGCGGGGTGGGGAAGATGCCGTCCACCGAGGAGTACGTGCCGTGATCCAGTGCTGCGGCCTGGACGTCGGCGTGCCGGCTCAACACCCAGGTATGGGATCCCTCGGCGCGGTACACCGGAGCCGTCTCACGCAACGACCGATACGTCGGATAGGGGTCGTTGAGGATTGAGGCGTCGAACGGGTCGTAACGAATCTGCACCGAGACCACCAAGACCTCCGACCACCAACGTAACGACGGTTTAGACTTGCAGTCTAAACCGGGCGAACGGGACAGGGGGGCAATGCGCAAGATTCCACGTCAGATCTCTGACCGGCTTCCCGCCGCGGCGGACTTGTTCGCCGAGAAGGGGCTCAACGACTCCAAGATCGAAGAGGTCGCCGCGGTGACCGGTGTGCCGAAAGCGACGCTGTACTACTACTTCGCCGGCAAAGAGGACATCCTCGCCTTCCTGCTCGAAGACCTCCTCAAGGACATCTCCGAGGCCGTGACCACGATCGTGCACACCGACGGCACCGGTGCCGAACGCCTCGAACTCGTCATCCGCGCACAACTGCGGGCAATGGCGCAGCGGCCAGCGGTATGCCGTGCACTCATCGGCGAACTGGGACGAGCGGCCCGCATGCCGGCCATCGCCGAGATGATCAATACCGCCTACCAACAACCCGTCGAAACTCTGCTCGTCGAAGGGGCCCGCGACGGGTCCCTCGTCGCTCAGCCCGATGCACGATCGACGTCCATTGCGCTGTTCGGCGCGGTCACCATCAATGCACTCATGTACCTGGTCACTGGAAACCACCTCGACGAGACGGTTGTCGCCGGCACGCTCAGCGCCGTCATGTTCGACGGCCTGCGCCCGCGCACAGGAGACCAGTCATGAGCACCTACGGCCTGTCGGTTCTCGGCGCGGATTTAAAGTCACTGGCCCAGACCGCACAGGCCGCCGACGCGGCCGGGTTCGACGCCGTATGGGCCTCGGAGTTCTACTCTCGGTCCGGATCGATCTCCATGGCCGCGATGGCCAACAGCACACAGAACTGTCGGATCGGTTCCTCCATTCTCTACGGCGTCGGCCGAAGCCCCTTGGTGCTGGCCACCGAGGCGCGTGACCTCGACGAACTCTCCAACCGGCGACTGGTACTCGGCATCGGCAACGGCACCAAACGGATGATGAGCGACTGGCACAGCGTGCCCGACACCTCCGCACCCGCCCTGCGGATGGAAGAACTGGTGATGCTGCTGCGCCGGATATGGAACCTGCATGAAGGCCCGATCCATCACGAGGGCCGTTTCTACAGAATGAATCTCACCCCGACCGGCGACATGGGACCCTCCAGCCGGCCGATCCCGATCGTCACTGCCGGTGTCCGGCCCCGGATGTGCGAGGCGGCCGGGCGGGTGGCCGACGGCCTGGCCGGACATCCGCTGTTCACAACCACCTACGTCGAGGAGATCGTCCGGCCCGCTATCGCCAGGGGTGCCGCGCACACCGGCCGCGACCCCAATGACGTGGAAATCATTTCCATGGTGATGTGCGCCATCCACGACGACACCGAGGTCGCCAGGCGCGAACTGGCGCAGCAGATTGCGTTCTACTCCTCGGTCAAATCCTACGAGACGGTACTCGATGTGAACGGATTCGCCAGCGAAGGCCGAACCATCCGGGAAGCATTCGCCCAGCGCGATTTCCCGGCGATGTTCGCCGCGGTGTCCGACGAGATGATCGACACCATGGGCGTCGCCGGGACGGCACACGAAGTCCGTGAACAACTGAGACGCTACGACGGCGTCCTCGACCACATCATGCTGTATTCACCATCGGTCGGCATCGCTGCGGAACGCGTGCAGCAAAACGTCGACAGCATCATCGGGGAATGCTCGCCCGCCTCGATGTCGCGAGGGCGGTCCGGTCCACGTTCAACCTGATCCACGCATTGCCGCCCACGTCGACCCGTCGCCGCGTCCGCGGCCGCATCAGTGGCTCTGCCGCGCCGACCCCGCCGATGATTGCGTGGCGCTGTTGACGATGTTGGCGTCGTCGGTGTCGGGGAGGTCATGGCGGACCACGCGAACCCGTCCTTGAGGTAGGCAGGCCATGTAGCCGTGGCGCATGCCGTAGAGTTCCCACGCTGTCTGTTCAGTGTCGGGATCGACATCGATGCGATGTCCGCGCGAGAAGCTCAGGTGTAGTCCTCCATCGTCGCTGGAACAGGCCTGGGTGCACACTGCGCCGGCGAGGTTCAGCAGTGGGCGTTCGTGGGTTGCGATCCTGAGGGGGTCAATACGCACCGCCTCGATGGGGTAGGTGCCGACGGCCGGAAGGGTCAATAGCAGGGGGCAGGAGATGACGATTTCGTTGTAGTCATCGAAATCCAGAACCAGGCCGCCATGCAGCGAGAGGCGTTGTACGACACGGTTTTCGATCCATTGGGTGTACATGGCAGTCTCTTTTCGACGCATCGTTGAGCCGTATCTCCAAAGAGTACGCTAAGTAGCGCTGCGATATCAGTAGTATCGTTACCGGTTTGCGGTGGGCCGAGCAGCGCTGGTCACGACGCGCCTGGTGGCTCGGTCAATGCGCTCGCGGGTGTCGGCGGCTGTCGCGCGGTGGCCGCTGAAGGCCACGAGGTTGGCCAACCAGATGTCGGAGATGACCCCAGCGACGTGCAGATCGGTAGGGGTGGGCTCGCCGCCCCTGAGCGTGCGGGCCAGCAGGATCTGGATTTCATCGGCCGCGCGGTCGAGTTCCGCGGCGGCGCGGGTGTCTGCGACGGCGAAGGCCCGTGTCATGGCTGTCGTCAGCCGTGGGTCGCGCTGCCAGCGGTCATGCAGATGTGCGGTGAGGCGTTCGAGCCGTTGCAGCGGTGGGCCCTCACCACTCGCCCAGTCGCCGGCGGAGTCGAGTCGACGGAACTCGCGCGTCAGCGCTGCTACCAGCAAGTGGGTTTTCGCCGGGAAATAGCGGTAAAGCGTGCCGACGGCGATGCCGACCCGCTCGGCAACCGTCCGCATCTGAACCGCCTCGTAACCACCGGCCGCGGCCACGGCCAAAGCTGCATCCAGAATCGTTTCCCGGCGCCGTGCGGAGGCGCGTGAACGCGACGCGTTAGCGGCCCGCTTCTCGGTAGCGACCGAGTTCGCTTCCGAAGGCAGGGTTTTCCCGTGGCAGCGCGCCTGAGGGAAAGTCATGACGGCTCCGGGTCGAGACCGCCGCGGCGCGAGAACTGCTCCAGAAGATCGCCGAAAGCGCTGACATCGCCGTGTGCGGCGAAGTGCTCAGGGCTGACGGCAATGAATACTGCACTGGCGGTGAAGCGGGCGATCCCACCCTCACCCGTGCCTGTCGCCGTGACATGCAGCGCCCGCCCTTCACGAGAGACGATGTGGGTAGTAATCCGGTGGGTCTGATGCAGCGGCACCGGCCGCAAATATTCGACCGTCAGGGTGCGGGTGACCGCTGGGGTGCCGGCGATCCACAACGTGAAGCCCAGGACGTCATCACATGCGGCGGCCACTGCCCCGCCGTGAGCCAGGCCCGGGGCCCCGATATGCCGCTCGTCGAACGTCACATCGGTGTACACCGCGTCGCCGCTGCGATGCACCACTAGCCGCAGTCCGTGGGGGTTGTCCGGGCCGCAACCCATGCAGGTCGTGGTGTGCGAGGGCAGCCGCTCCGGCGGCAACACGCTTTCGGGCACCATCACCCTCCAATACGATCGGTTTCGCTGCGCTACCGTTAGTACCACACTGCTAGACTGCCGTGACAGCATCGCGTGAAAGATCGACCGCCGAGGTGAATGAGTGAGCGACAGCCAGTCAGTGCCAGTCCCTGACGACAACGTGGACCCGCGGCGCATCCGGTCACGCACCCGGCTGCTGGATGCTGCGGCAACGCTACTGAGCACCGGTGGGGTGGAAGCGGTCACCATTGATGCCGTCACCAAAGCATCCAAAGTGGCCCGAACCACGCTGTACCGCCACTTCCACAGTTCGTCGCATCTGCTCGCAGCCACGTTCGAACGCCTACTTCCGCAAGTGACCACTCCGGCACCGACCAGCGGACCCCTCCGTGAGCAGCTGATCGAATTGCTCAGCCGCCAAGCCGCACTCTTCAACGACGCACCGCTGCATGTCACGACACTCGCGTGGCTCTCATTGGGGCCCACCGGCTCCACTAACGAAGCGGATGAGCGCCACACATCCGGGGCGCTACGGGCCCGAGTCGTTGACCAGTACCGTCAACCATTTGACGCCATACTCACCAGCCCGAGAGCACAAGCCGAACTCGACGACTTCGACCGGGAACTGGCGCTCTGCCAACTCGTCGGACCACTCGCCTTCGCCCGAATGACCGGGCTTCGCACCATCACTCACAATGACTGCGCGAACATCGTCGATGACTTCCTCGCCGCCCACCGCAAGACCGATAGCGACGCCAAAGAGTCGAAGATCGCCACCAAGAAGACGGGCCGCCCCGCGCGCTTAGCTCGCTAGGCACAACGAAATCACAGCGTCCAGCCGGCTGGTCTTCGGGCCCTTTTCGCCTTCTCGCAAATCGCGTCGGCGATGGCATCGAAGGACCGTTCGTCGCCATCATCGGCGAGGCCGTGCGCGCAGATTCCATGGGCATCCGCGTGACGATTCGTGCCGGCAAAGTGAGTGCACCACCTCAGTGTTCGGACCGCCGTTTCCCGCGTTGAGAACTCTTCCCCCTACGTCCGTGAGGTGTCTCGCGGGCAACCCCTCGCATCCGCGGTCTCGCAATCCTTGGGACGCGGGGTGTCTGCGCCGCGGATCTTTATCCGGATATCGTCCGTCGTTAAGTGATCGTGCTTATTGGCAGAGGGGTCGAATTCCGAGTGGGGTGAATGCCCAAATCAGAGGTCTGTTCGAGGACGAGTTTGTTCGCTGCGTCGCAAGCGCTGGCTGTCGGTGTCTCTTGATAAGACTGTTGCGAGCTGACTGCGTACCTGTGGTCAACAGGCAGGAGGATCCGATGTACTTCAAGGTCACGGTCACTGGTGACGCCAACCGCTATCCCACGTGGGCCTTGTACGGCGACAACCATGAGATGGTCGCCTGGGCAGGCGAAGGCTTCGAATCGCAAGCCAACGCCACCAGAGCGGCAAATGCCTTCAAGTCCGGCGGGTCCGCAGCACGGTATGAGACATTCCAGGACGTCGGCGGAAGCTGGCGGTGGCGCGCATGGCGGTCGAGTGACAAAGTTGCCGCCTCAGGTGAGTCGTTCGCCAGCTCTTACAACGCGGAGCGCGCCGCCGAGAACGTGCGGGCGAACGCGCCGTATGCGACTGGGCCCTGAGCTGCGTACATGGGTGACAATGACGATCTGAAGTTGAATCCACGGTTCCTGCGGCGAGCAGCGGAACAGGTGCGCGACTTTGAGCGGGCGTTCAGCGCCCTGCTCGAGCTGTGTCAGTTCACCGCTGGGCTTCGGGCGATGGCTGGTCCCGACCTGCCTGACGAGGTACTTGCCGGCTACGCCAGTCTGCCCGCCGTGACACCGAGATCTGATGTGTCAGACGACGAATGGGTGGCGGCGAAGGGCCGCTGCTCACGGACAGCTGGCCGTATTGCGCATCTTCCCGACATCACCGGTGTGCGGATATCCCGCCCGGGATTCGGCGGTCCGGTTAACCCGTTCGAGATGTGTCGGCGGACATGAAAAACTGCCCACCGGCGGACATGAAAATGCCCAGTAGCGGCCAATAAGAACTGCCCACCGGCGGACACGAAAGTGCCCGTCGGCGGCCATGAATCTGTCCAGACCCCCTTTT
>NZ_JBTBFV010000026.1:0-74011 GCF_054786995.1 Mycobacterium sp. ZZG | reverse complement strand
TTGCACCGGAAGTGCCTTTCTGAACGTGGGCTGATCGAAGTGTGGTAACTCCAATCATCCCAGCTCAAAGGGCACTTTCCTTACATCAACACCCTCCGAACAGGCGATTCATCGGTGGATCGAGGCTAAGTGACAAGGAGGTAGCGGTCATCGACACCCACGACAAGCAGGCGCTGGCGCGCCTGGAGGTGTCCCGGCACGCGTGCGACCTGTTCTGGGAGCAAGGCGTCTCTGCGACAAGCGGTGACGACATCGCTTCGGCGGCAGGGCTTTCCACTCGCACGGTGTGGCGGTACTTCCGCAGTAAGGAGGCCTGTGTGGAGCCCGTGCTGGCGTTGTCGGCGCAGCGTTTCCTCACGCTGGCACACCAGTGGCCGGCCGAGCTGTCCTTGGCCGACCACATGGCGGCCTACACCGCGGCCAACCCGCTGGACGACGAGGAGATCGCCGACGTGCGGCGCGCGCTGCGCATCACCGCCGTCTCGGTGGACGAGCCCGCGCTGCGGACTTCGTATCTGATGGTGCACGACCAGATGGAGCGCGACTTCATTCCTGTTGTCGCCGAACGGCTTCAGCTGCCGCAGCAACACCTCACGGTCCGCCTGTGCGCCGCCGCGGTGACCGGGGCGTTCCGTGTCATCGACGAGGACGTGGGCCGCAGGGTCATCCTCGAAGACGAGACGGTCAGCCAGGAAGAGGCCCTGGACCTGATCGACCGTGCCGTCAGGGACGCCACCAACGGCCGTTTCGGTGGTCCCGTCGACACCTGATCGAAATCCGAAGCACCACAATCGCATAGGCACGTCACTCCGTCCGAGGGCTTGACCCGGCCGCGGGAATGACGCTGCCTGCCTACTCAGAAAGGTTTTCATGACACAGCCCGCGTACATCTCGGTGGAGGACTTCTTCAACCCGCCCACCCGCGCCGGCGCGGCGATCTCCCCCGACGGATCGCGCATCGCATTTCTCGCGCCCTGGCGGAACCGGCTCAACGTGTGGGTCCAGGACATCGACTCCGACGGCGAAGCGCGCTGTGTCACCAGCGATGACCGCCGCAGCGTGCATCACTTCGACTGGACCGACGATCCGCGCTGGATCATCTACCTGCAGGACACCGACGGCGACGAGAACTGGCACATCCACCGCATCGACCTGGACGCTCCGGCCGGTGCCACCGTCGACCTCACCCCTTTTCCCGGCGTCATCGCCTCGCCGATCGGGGACGTCAAGAACGGCAAGGTCGCGGTCATCACGAACCAGCGCAACGCGCAGTTGTTCGACGTCTATGAACTCGATATCGCCACCGGCGATCTGACCTTGCTCGCCGAGAACCCGGGAACCGCGTCGAACTGGCTGCGCAGCGACAACGGGCGTCTGTTCGCGACATCGCTGACGCCGGACGGCAATCTCGATCTGTCGCGCTGGGACAGCGAGTCAGCGACATTGCGGTCCATCACGACCTTCGACGGATCCGACCATCCCGTCGGCATCCATCCGCTCGTGCTGACCCCCGACGGCACGGGGGTTTGGATGGGGTCCTACCGCGGCAGCGACCGTTCCCGCCTGGTCCGGATCGATCTGGCCACCGGCCAGGAAGCCGAGGTCGACAGTCACCCCCAGTTCGATCTCGATCACCGCGGCGTGGTCAACCCGTTCATGTCGCAGCCGCTGATCCAGGACCGTCGGACCGGCGAACTGCTCGGCGTACGCTACGCCCGCGAGCGACAGGTCATTCACGCGCTCAATCCCCGATTCGCCGACGTTCTCTCGAAGCTGGAGAAGCTCTCCGACGGTGACATCGGCCGGATCACCTCCGACGAGGCCGGCCGGCGGTGGGTCGTCAGCTTCACCCACGACCAGGATCCCCACGTGACCTACCTCTACGACCATGAGACCGGCGTGAGCCGGCTGCTGTACCGGCCGTTCCCGCATCTCGATCCCGACCAGTTGGCCCCGATGCAGCCGGTGGCGATCACGTCACGGGACGGCCTGACCCTGCACTCGTATCTGACCCTGCCGCTCGGGGTGCCGCCGAAGGGGCTGCCGCTAGTCCTGATGGTGCACGGCGGACCGTGGTACCGCGACAGCTGGGACTATCACCCCGGCGTGCAGCTGCTGGCCAACCGCGGATATGCGGTGCTGCAGGTCAACTTCCGGGGGTCGCTCGGCTACGGCAAGTCGTTCCTCAAGGCCGCGATCGGCGAGTTCGCGGGCAGGATGCACGACGACCTGATCGACGGGGTGAACTGGGCGGTCGAGCAGGGCTACGCCGACCGGGACCGGGTCGCGATCCTCGGCGGCTCCTACGGCGGTTACGCGGCGCTGGTCGGCGTCACGTTCACGCCGGACGTGTTCGCCGCCGCCGTCGACTACGTCGGCATCAGCGATCTGGCGAACTTCATGCGGACCCTGCCGCCGGTGGCGCGGCCGCACCTGGCCAACAACTGGCACCGCTACGTCGGCGATCCCGACGACCCCGAACAGCTGGCGGACATGATGGCGCGCTCCCCGATCACCAAGGTGGATCAGATCCGCACCCCGCTGATGGTGATCCAGGGCGCCAACGACGTCCGGGTCGTGCAGGCCGAGTCCGACAACCTGGTGGACGCACTGCGCGCTCGCGGTGTCGAGGTCGAATACCTGGTCCAGGCCGATGAGGGCCACGGCGCGGTGAACCCCGAGAACGTGATCGAGATGTATCGCGCGATCGAACGTTTCCTCGCGCGGTACGTGGGTCGGGCGGGCGGGAAACCTTAGCGGCCGCCTTGGCTTGGTGCTGTGGTTCGATGAAGTCCGCAAGCTGGTGCTGCGCGCACGCCTTCGCGGCGGCGGCCCCGCGAGAGATCGGATGAGCCGGACATGACTGCGATTCCGTTGTCCAAGCAGCAGGAGCACCGTCTGCTGTCACGTTTCATGCTGCTGAGCCTGGCCGCCGCACTCGTGACCATGGCGCTGAAGGCGGCCGCCGCCGTGGTCACCGGTTCGGTCGGGTTCCTGTCCGACGCGTTGGAATCCGGTGTCAATCTTGTTGCGGCCGTGGTGGCGCTGTGGGCGCTGCGGGTAGCGGCCCGCCCGCGCGACGCCGACCACCACTTCGGTCATGGCAAGGCCGAGTACCTGTCAGCTCTGGTCGAGGGCGCGATGATCTTCGTGGCCGCCACGGCGATCATCTGGAGCGCCGTCGAACGCCTGATGAGCCCCGCGCCGCTAGTCCAGCCCGGATTGGGGCTGGCCCTGTCCACCGTCGCGGCAGTGGTCAACCTCGTCGTGGGGGTCACCCTGCACCGGGTGGGTCGACAACATCGCTCGGCCACCCTCGTCGCCGACGGCAAGCACCTCATGACCGATGTATGGACATCCGCCGGCGTGATCGTGGGTATCTCCCTTGTCGCGCTGACGGGCTGGTACCCACTCGATCCGATCGTCGCGTTGGCGGTCGGGGTCAACATTCTCTGGACGGGTTACCGGTTACTGCGCGGCTCGATGAGCAGTCTGCTCAGCGCCGCCCTCCCCGACGACGATCATGCCGCGGTGGACGCGGTCCTCGACCGGTACCGCTGCACGTATCCCATCGAGTTCGCGCCGCTGCGCACGGTCGAATCCGGCCGCCAGCGTCTCGTGTTCGTTGTCGTCACCGTGCCCGGGCAGTGGACCGTGCAGGCGGCACACGACCTCGCCGACCGGCTGGAAGCCGACATCGACGCAGCACTGCCGCACACCGAGACCTTCATCCACGTCGAGCCGGCAGGCGCACCCGCTCAATAGGGAGTGGGGCCCAGTGAGCGGCGATGCCGACCGTCAGGTGCGGGGCGCCGGCGGGGGCGGTGGTGCGCCGACCGGCGGTGCGATCTTGGGGTAGCTGCGGGCCCCGGGATGCTCGCCCCCGGACCCCGCACCTGCCCCCGCGCCGGCCGGAGCCGGACGCCCCGGGGCAGGATCCCAGTCGGTGTCCACCAGCCGCTTCTGCACCCCGATCGCCAGTCCCAGCAGGATCCCGCCGATCATCAGCATCGACACCATGCCCCACACCGTGCCCAGCTTGGCGGCGTTGCCCAGAACGATTCCGTACCAACCGAAGTCGGTGTCGCCGAAGGTGGTGTTCTCCTCACCGAATGCTCCCAGCACACGCACCAGCAACGCAGGCAGGAATGTGATCAGCAGCCCGTTGACGAAACCGCCGGCGATCGCGCCCCGTCTGCCGCCGGTGGCATTGCCGTACACCCCTGCGGCGCCGCCGGTGAAGAAGTGCGGCACCAGGCCGGGCAGCACCAGCACCCAGCCGAACGCGGGTCCGAGCCACACCGACAGCACCGCCAGGCCGACCAGTCCGGCGACAAAGCTCGAGACGAAACCGATCAGCACCGCGTTCTGGGCGTACGGGAACACGATCGGGGCGTCCAGTGCGGGCACCGCTCCCGGGACCACCCGTTCGGCAATGCCCTGGAACGCCGGCACCAGCTCGCCGAGGATGGTCCGCACCCCGAACAGGATCACCGCGACGGCCACACCGAAGCTGAGTCCCTCGGTCACGCCCTTCATCAGGTAGTTGCCGACATCGACGGCGGCGCCGGCGCCGGTGTCGTCGGCGAACGCGGCGAACGCGGTATCCCGGCCGGCTCTGACCAGGTAGATCAGCGACACCACCAGGTACATAAGCACCATCGACAACGCGGTGGCGACCATCGAATCACGCAGGAAACGCAGCGTTTCCGGGAGTTTGAGGTCTTCGGTCGACCGGCTCTTGCTGCCGCCCACGAACCGGCCCGTGACACCGGAGGCGATATAACCGAGGGTGCCGAAGTGACCGATCGCGATGCTGTCGTCGCCGGTGATCCGTTTGGTCCAGGGCTGGGCCAGGGCCGGCAGCGACACCATCACCACACCCAGCAGGAAGCCGCCGAGCAGGATCACGACCGGGGTGTCCAAGCCGGCGGTGGCCAGCACAATAGTCAGCAGCGTCGCCATGAACAGCGTGTGGTGGCCGGTGAGGAACACGTAGTGCAGCGGCGTGAACCGGGCCAGCAGCAGGCTCACGGCGAACCCGAGGATCATCAGCCACGCCACCTGGGCGCCGTACTGTTCCTGCGCGATACCGACGATCGCCTCGTTGGTGGGGACCACGCCCTGGGTGCCCGCGGCGCCCTGGATCATCACCCCGAGCGGGTCCAGGGAGCTGACCACCAGGGTGGCGCCCGCGCTGACCAGCAGGAAGCCCAGGGTCGCCTTGAGTGCTCCGCCGATCACCTGCCCGGCGGACTTGCGCAGTGCGATCAGGCCGATCGCGGTGATGATGCCGATCAGATAGGCCGGGACGGAGAGGATTTCGTTGACCAGGAATTCGGCGGTGCCGACCAGCCAGTTCATCGGGCTCCTAGACGTCGTAGGAATCGCGCAGTGCGCCGTCCACTTCGGAGGTGGAGGTGAAGTTGTCGATCACCTTGACGGGCACCCCGACGTCTCCGAGGGTCCGGGCGATCTCGCCTGAGGTCAGGATGAGGTCGGCGCTGTTGGCCTTGCCTTTCGCCGAGATCGTGTCGGTGGCCTCGACGGTGATGAAGGGCGCCCAGCCCCAGGTCTGCAGCACCTGCTCGAGCGTGTTCTTCAGAAGAAGGCTGGTGCCCAGACCGTTTCCGCACACGGTGAGGATCAGGTTGTTGGTCTTGGCCGGCGCCGCGTTCCCGGTCGCCGAGCGCGGGTCGCCCAGTGCCGCCAGGACCTCGGCCGGTGTCGCCGCGGAATCCAGCGCTGCGCGCCGGGCCGGATCCCCGAGCACCTTGGCCAGTTGCGCCATCGCCGCGGTATGCGCACCGGCGTCGCTGGCGGCCAGCGCCACCACCAGTGTCACCGGGTCATTGGTCTTGTGCCCGAACGCCACCGGGTCGGCCAGACGGACCCAGGACATGCCGGTGCGGTGGACGGCCGGCGAGGACCGTGCGTGCGCGAACGCGAAACCCGGTGCCACCACGATGTAGGGGCCGTTGGCTTCGACATTCGCGATCATCGAGTCGGTGTAGGCGGTCTCGGCGATGCCCGCGTGTTCCAACAGCCTGCCGGCCGCGGTGATCGCCGCCCGCCAGCTCTCGGCGGGGACGTCAAGCGCAACGCGGTCTTCGGAGAGCAGGTCGACCAACTCGGCCATGTGCCCCACCATAGACGCCCACCGCGCGCACAGGGCCGATTCGCGGCGTGAAGACGCCGTCGTCACCGTGCACCGGCGATTCCTCCCGGCCGGACCCAGACCGGCGGGACTTGAAACATGCTGGTAATCAAGGTATTTTATGCACGCCCGGACTGCCACCCTAGGCGCTGACCAGCATTTCGGCTCCGGGGTGCGAGCTGAGCGTGACGAGAACCGTGCCGCTGCCCGTTTCCAACATGGTGTTGGCGTACCCGATGAAGCCGTAGTGCCCGTCGATCGTCGAGACGGCGGTGATCTCCCCGCTACCGGAGGCTCCGGTGTCGAGATTGGACCACCCGGCGGTCACGGTCAGCGAGCAGGATCCGTCGTAGATGCCGGCGTCGTAGTTGATCGAGACCCGGACGCCGTTCTCCACCCGATCGTAGGTCTGGACCGGTGCCACCTGCGCCTCGCCGCTGACGGTGCCCGCGCAGGCCGGGGACGCCACTACCGGAACCGGTGGCAGCTCCGCGTAGGTGTCGGCATGCGCGGCGGCCACCGTCAGCCACGGCACGGTCAGCGCGGCCGCCACCGCGCCAGGAGCTCGCAACCGGGTCATGCCTGTGTCATCGCGGCGGGCCCGCGGGACGTTAGCCCGGGGCGGCCGGGGTGAGCTCGACGCGCAGCGCCCAGTGCTCGTCGAGGATGCGGCGCAGCGCGGCGTCCATCGGGTGCGCCGATGCGAGGTCGTGACCGACTCCGCTGTCCACGACCACCACCGTGCTGTCCGGCAGGTCGGCCTGTTCGGCCTGATCGACGAGCGGATCGAACAACGCCGGCGGCGTGGCCAGGTAGTACAGCGCGTGCGGGGGATTGTTCAGCTCGGCGCCATAGATCAGTCCCTGCTGGGTGACGACGAACAGTTCGGCGACGAACCGGCCGTGACCGACCTCGGCGTGCCCCCAGGCCACTGCCTCGCGGCGGCCCTGTTCCAGCGGGTCCTGAACGGCGTCGGTCAACGTGAACATTCTCTTCACCGGTCCCCCGTCCCACCTGGGGTAGGCGTCCATCGCGGGGCGGAAATACCGTCGGAAGACCTCGCCGAAGAAGTCATACCGTTGCTCGCTCATCGCGGCTCCCTAAATTGGCGACACCTCGAGTGTGCGCGCCGATCGGCGGTCTGACCAGATGCCCTGACGAGAATTCACCGACTTGCCAGGTTCGGTGTGGGGGTACCACGACGAAATCTCCGGAGCGGGGATTCCTGCTCCGGAGATTTCGTCGTCGGCGTCCGGGTCAGTCTTGAGCTGACCGAGAACGCTGGCTTACTTGAACGGGTACGGGTTGTATCCATCCATAGCCAGGTGACCTGCATCGACCGGCAGCGCGATACCCGTGACATGCTCAGCGTCGTCGCTCACGAGGTACAGGATGCCCTTGCTCACGGCATCCGCGGGAAGCATCGATCGATTCTTGAGCAGGTGGAAGTGGCGCACGCTCTCCCACGCCTCCTCGCGAGTACCATCCGCCTTTCCTGCGAATCGCTCGTACTGCGGAGGATTGTTCAGCATGGTCGTGTCGATGGCTCCCGGGCATACCGCGTTGCACCGAACGTTGTAGGGGGCCAGCTCGTTTGCGAAGTTCTTCGTCAGGCCGATGACACCGTGTTTGGTTGCCACATAGTGGGCCAACTGGTACCCGGGTTGAAATCCGTTCACTGACGAGGTGAGAACCATTGCACCGGACTGACGCTCGATCATGTGCGGAGCCACGGCCTTCGCACTACGCCACACGCCGGTCAGATTCACATCGATCATGTCCTGCCACATGTCGTCGGTCATCTCCCAGAAGTTGGCCTGGGAGTAGATGCCGGCATTGGCCACCAGAATGTCGATATGGCCGAACTGGTCGATGCCCTGCTGCACGGCGGCATCGATTTCCGCCTGCTGACGGACATCGGCCTTGACGAACACCGCGCCCCGGCCCAGTGCCTCGACCTCCTTGGCCACACTTTGGAAGTCGTGATCATTGGCGAGTTCGTAGGGCACTGTGCTGATGTCGTCGACGATGTCGATGGCGACGATGTCGGCGCCGGCCTCCGCGAGTGCCAGTGCGTGAGCCCGTCCCTGACCGCGTGCCGCGCCGGTGACGAAGGCGACCTTTCCCTGCAGGTTAGCCATGATTATCCCTTTCATATCTGTTTCTTCTCAATTTTGGCGAGCGATTGAATCGCAGAATTTCGTCGAGAGTTCAGTTATCGAAACCCCTTTCGAGGCGACGGAGTTCATGCATTGCGCACGTCACGTAAACCGTTGCGGGGCCGACTATTTCACGACGTCTGGCCTACGACGGTGCATAGTGAGGGCTACTGCGATGACGACAACGATGCCCATCACCACGTTCTGCAGGTGGGGGTTGACGTTGGTCAGGACCATACCGTTGTTCAGGATCGCAATCACCAGAACGCCGATAATGGAGTTGGCGGCGCCACCAGTGCCGCCGGCAAGACCCGTTCCGCCCATGACGGTGGCCCCGATCGCCAAAAGCAGGAATGGCTCGCCCATCCCAGGGCTCGCGCTGGACGCACGCGTGAGCTGGAGGAGCGCCGCGATGCCAACGAGCAGGCCACTGATCATGAACGCATAGAGTTTGACTTGCGTGACGGGGACCCCGCAGAGCCGGGCGGTGCGTTCATTTCCGCCGATCGCGTACAGGTAGCGACCGAAACGTGTGTAGCGATAGGCCAGAATCGTCACGACGAGCACCGCGATCGCCCACAGGGCAATTCTCGGAAGACCGGCGATCCTGCCCGTGAAGAGATCCGCGAATCCACCCGGCATCAGCGTGATCGGTTGACCGCCGGAGAGGAAGTTGGCGAGACCGTCGAATGCGAAAAGTGTGCCCAACGTGACCAGGAATGACGGCAGCTTTCCGAACGACACCACGGCGCCGTTGAGAAGGCCGCAAACCAGGCCGAGCAGGGGCAGCATCAGCAAGAGGGTGTTGGTTCCGGCATACTCAGCGAGCATTGCTCCGACCACAGCACATAGCGTCAGTGTGGAACCCACCGATAGATCGATGCTGCCGGTGAGGATTACCGTGGTCGAGGCCAGGGTGATCACCAGCAGGACTGACGACGCACTCAGAATGTTCGTCATGTTCTGAAATGACAGGAACACCGGACTGGCCAATGCGAATCCGACGATCAGCGCCGCAAGCACAACTGCGGGACCGAGATTGTCGATCACCTTCAGGGCACGTTCACGCGTGGACGTTGATTCAGTCTTGATTCCGGGAACATGCTGTTCAACAACAGGTTTCAACGAGGTCATGGGTTTCACACCATCCTTGCGATCAGTTGCGCCTCGGACGGCTTGGCCTCCGGGGCGGCGGGTAGGGTGTCGGTTACGACGCCGCTGTTCATGACGACCAGTCGGTTGGATAGACCAATGATTTCGAGCAGGTCATCGCTAATGAGAAGGATGGCAACGCCGTTATCAGCCAGGTCTCGCATTACGTCGTAAATCTCTTCTTTGGCGCCGGCATCGACACCTCTGGTCGGGTTGTCCAGAATGAGCAGCTCCGCTCCGGTCGCCAGCCACCTCGCGAGTAGCGCCTTCTGTTGGTTGCCACCACTGAGAGATGTGATGGGGGAGCTGTGCGACTTGGTCTTGATGCGCAACCTGGCGATGAGTTCGACGGCGGTGCGACGTTCAGACCTTCGTTTGACAAGCGGCTTTCCCACGGTGGTGTAACTACCGACAGTGATGTTCTGCCCGACAGAGAAGGTCTCGATCATTCCGTCGAGTTTGCGGTCCGCACTGACATAACCGATGCCCTTGCGTACCGAGGTCCGGGGAGAGTCTTGAGACAGAGCCTTACCCTTGTACTCGACAATGCCACTGCTGATCTTCGAACCACCGAAGATGGCGCGACCGAGAAGGTTCTTGCCGGATCCCAGAACCCCGGCAACTCCCACGATTTCGCCTTCCCTCACAGACAGGCTGACATCGCGGAAATGCTTGTCGTCACTGAGCGATTGGACGCGTAGCACTTCAACATCATTTGGTTCGCGTTGACGGTCCTCTCGGTAGAAGCTCCCTTTGCGCTCTCGCCCCACCATGCGGTAGTGCAACTCGTCTTCGGTGAGAGCGTCTGCGGCCGCTTCACCGACGAGCTCCCCGTCTTTCATGATGACGATGCGGTCACTCCACCCAATGAGCTCCGGTAGCCGGTGAGATACGAAAACCATCGCGCTCTGCTGACGTACGGTGTCGATCAGTCGGTGAAGGAATTCAACTTCCTCCCCGGACAGCGAGGTCGTCGGCTCATCGAGCAACACGATCGGCTCGTCGTAACCGAGCAGGCGTGCCAGCGCGAAGGCTTTCAGGATCTCCACGAGCTGTTGGGCCGGGAACGGTAGATCACCGACGCGGGCGGACACATCGATCCAGTCATGGCCGTATTCGTGCATGATTTCGCGCGCGTGCTGGATTGCCGCGTTGCGGTCGAGCACCCCGGCTCGCGAGAACAGGGACTCATGCCCAAGGAACAGGTTCTCCCATACCGTCATGTTGGGTAAAAGGGCCAGCTCTTGGAACACTCGGAACACGCCGTGACTGTTGGCCTCCTTGTACGACCGCATTGTCACCGTGTTTCCACGGATCGACAATGTGCCGGCGTCGGCTGAGTCGGTGCCACTGATGATGTTGAGCAAGGTCGACTTGCCCGCCCCGTTTTCGCCGATCAGGCCGACCACTTCCCCGCGTCGAACTGAGAACGAGACATTCTTGAGGGCATGCACAGGTCCGAAAGTTCTTGTCAGACCTTTGACCTCGAGCAAGAACCCAGCGCTTGGAGCGTCGCCGCGTTCAAAGGTGTCGGCATTGCTGGAAACCATCATCACGTTTCTCTTTCAGCCCCAGAGGGAGAGCTCGGCCCCGCCGTCGCCGCACAGCTTGCGGACATCAGCAAACGGATCGGACTTGTAATGGCTGCGGTACAGTTCGGCGGTGCGGTCGAGTTCGCCGCTTTCGTAAGCCTGGCGGTACGCCTCCGGAATCACGTAGCCGGCAGGCTTCGGCCGCTGTAGCGCGAAGTAGGACTCAAACTCGATGGGCGCCATCAGATTTTGTGGGTCCCAGTCATCGGGGTGGAGGGCTTTGGACATCTTCGCGTAATCGAACGGGAACTGGGAGCCGCTGTACATCAGCTTCTGATACGCATCGGCGGCTTTGTCCGTGTCAACGATGAAGCCGCCTGAGAACATCATTCGCTCAGACGCGGAGAGTTTGACCCCTGCGAGTGCATCGTATGCCTTGACCATCAACGCGGCGCCGAGCCAGGCGCCGTGGTGCGCCCATGTCGCGAAGGCGACTTCCGGTCGGCTTTGCATCGCCTTGAGAAAGTCGGGTATCGCGTCGATGCCGGTGACCGGCACTGTCATACCGCGAGCGTTGAGAGCATTGACCACCGCGACGGCCGAGTCGTCGTTCTGACAGAAGATGCCCTTGACGTTCGGGTGAGCGGTGAGCAGCGACTCGATCACCGGTGTTGTTGATCCGCGATCGAATTCACCTGGCTGGCGGGCGACCATATTGATGTTCGGGAACTTCTTCAGCGCGGCGTCAACGCCGACGGTGCGGGTGATGTCGACACTGTTTCCGGGGACACCGGTGATGTGAATGAGTTCTCCGGCCCCGCCCATCTTCTTGAAGAGCTTCTCGGCCAGAGTCTGAGCACCCACGATGTTGTTCGGTGTGACGAACGTGTAGAACTTGTCGCCTATGTCGAACGGGGTGGTCCACGGGGCAAGATTCCACCCCAGCACCGTAAAGATGTTCTCTCGTTGTGCCATACGCAGGATTTCCGGGGAGATGCCCGGGTCGGCCAACATCGAGCTGATGGCATTGACCTTCTGAGAAGGCGCCGCCTGGTACATGGCGATGACCTTCTCGTTGTTGAACTCGTCGACTTGCTGCTTACGCGTGATGCGGAAGACCGCCGCGGCTTCTTCGGAACCCTGCGACCAGCCCTGGAAGTAGGCGTTGTTGAGGGTGTAGAACTGGTCGGTCACCGTCCAGCCGTGTTCGCCGACACCTTCGGCGGCGGTGGGTACCGCACGGGTGGTGTTGCTACCGCCGCATGCCGACAGAAGTCCACCGAAGGCGAGGGCGCCTCCTGCAACGGCGGTGCCGCGAAGCATGTTTCTCCGCGAAATGATGAATTGTCCGGGATCGCGATCTCGTTGCGACATCGGGGTTCCTCCAAGCTTATTGGTCAGGTTCAGTGATTCGAGTTCGGCTGGTACGAAAGTGGTGTCGGCGTGCTTACTTGCGTGAGCCGTTGGTCGAGGCCGCGTTACGAAGCGTTTTGAGCAGCCGCATGTTCTCGGTGATTGCGATTTCGGTGGGAATACGTTCGACTGACGAGGCCCCAAAGAATCCGGCCACGCCGGTGGTGCGGTCGAGAACGTAATTGATGTCGTCGGGCTCGGCGATGGGGCCGCCATGGCACAGCACAACTACGTCATCCCGGATGGCGACCGCCTCGTCCCGGATCGCCTGGACCTCCTCTACGCATTGATCCAGCGTCTTGGCCGTCTTTGCACCGATGGTTCCTGCTGTCGTCAAACCCATGTGCGCGACCAGAATGTCTGCTCCGGCCCTTGTCATATTCGCTGCGTCGATGGGATCGAAGACATAGGGCGACGTGAGAAGCCCGAGACCATGAGCTTTGGCAATCATCTGCACCTCGAGATCGAAGCCCATGCCGGTTTCCTCGAGGTTCTGCCGGAAGGCGCCATCAATCAGACCGACGGTCGGGAAATTCTGCACTCCGGCGAAGCCGAGCCGCTGCAGCTCCCGCAGGAACACGTCCATGTCCCTGAAGGGGTCGGTACCGCAAACCCCGGCCAGCACAGGGACATTGCGCACCGCGGGTAGGACCTCCCGCGCCATGTCCACCACGACGGCGTTGGCGTCCCCGTACGGAAGAAGCCCAGCGAGCGAGCCACGGCCGGCCATACGGTATCGACCCGAGTTGTAGATGATCAACAGATCGGCTCCGCCGGCCTCAGCACATTTGGCCGAGATACCGGTGCCCGCTCCGGCGCCGATGATGGGGCGCCCCGCGGCGATCTCCTCGTGCAGTCGAGCCATGATCTGGTTCATAAACGTGCCATCTCCTTGAAGGTTGCTACCGCGGTTCGTTGAAGAAAAGGGGGGCGCGGACTAGGGTTTCGGGCGGTGTGTCCGCCATCACACGATGTACCACTTATGTACCGGATGTCAAGGGCTCGCGCCAGAACGGTGGCCGAAAAGAAGTTTTGCCCGAAAACGGTCCGCGGCGGGTACATATCTGGTACATCTAAGGCGTACTCGGCGCTTCAGCCCACAGCCCCTTCCCCCACTCATCAGCGCCGGTGCCGCTTGAAGCCGACCAGAAAGAAAGGCTCACCATGGAGTATCGACAGCTGCTGCGCGAAGGCCGAATCAACGGGATGCGTACGAAGAACCGGATCATCGCGGGCCCGATGGAAAAGGCCATGGCGAATCGGGATGGAAGTTTGAATCAGCGCTACATCGACTACGTCGTCGAGCGTGCGCGTGGCGGGGCCGGACTCATCAACGTCGAATCGACGTATGTCGATCCGCGTGGGTTGGGCAATCCCTTTCAGATCGGATGCCACGACGACCACGTTGTGCCGCAGTTGACTCGGCTCGCCACCCTTCTGCATGACGAGGGTGCCAAACTCTCGATGGAGCTCTACTTCGCGGGCCGACAGTCAGCATCGACGGCGAGCCTGCGGCAACCCTTGGCGCCATCGGTCGTGCCGTGCACGTTTTTCGACCCGGTACCTATCCCGCGAGAGATGACCCTCGAGGACATCCGGGAAGTCGTTCAGGCCTTCGCGCGCGCCGCCCAGAGGTGCGTGGACGCAGGAGTGGACATGATCCATCTGCACGGCGCGCACGGCTACGTGCTGGGCCAGTTCCTGTCGCCATGGAGCAATCAGCGCACAGATGAGTACGGAGGAAGCGAAGAGAACCGTGCCCGTCTGGCCCTAGAGGTGCTCGCGGCGGTCCGCGAGGTTGTGGGTCCGGATTACCCGATCGGATACCGCATCTCGCTCGACGAGTTCCTGGAGGGAGGCCTCACTCCCGAACTCACGATTCCTTTCTGTCTGCGGCTCGTTGACGCAGGCATTGATCTGTTGGACGTCACGGGTGGGATCTATGAGACCGGCGGTCAGATTTTCCACGGTCCAGAGCAGCGGCGCGGCGGATTCGTTGCCATGGCGGCCGAGTTGAAGCGAGCGGTGCAAGGCCGCGTTCCGGTGAGTGTCACCCAGAAGCTCGGTGATCCCGACTTCGCTGAAGAGGTGATGGCGCGAGAAGATTTCGACTACATCTCGATGACGCGCGCCTTCCATGCCGATCCACACTTCGTGCGCAAGATTCAAGAAGGCCGGCCCGCCGACATCAACCGCTGTATCGGATGCCACACCTGCTTGAACCTCTTCTTTGGCCGCAAGGTGGCACATTGCGCCGTTAATCCACATACGACTTTCGAACGAACCCGCGCGATTCGGCCGGCCGGACGACGCCGCGATGTTGTCGTGGTGGGAGGTGGTCCCGGAGGGATGACTGCCGCACGCATTCTGGCGCGTCAAGGTCACCACGTGACCCTTTACGAAGCCTCGTCTCAGTTGGGAGGGCAGCTCAACCATGCCTCGAAGGTGGCCGAAGATTACGGGTACTTTGTCACATGGCTGACGCATCAGATGGACAAGCTACACGTCGACGTGCGTCTCAATCAGCAAGTGACAGTTGACGATCTGCTGAACATGCCTGTCGACGCGGTGGTCATCGCCACAGGCGCTGCGGGCGGGCATGACTACGCCGGCGGTGACCATGGTGTTCCCAGCTATACGCTCTTCGACGCCTTCAACCGGCCGGCGCAGGAATGGGACGGGAGCATCGTCGTCTCGGGAGCAGACGCGGAAAGTTGCTACCTGACGCTCCACCTTGCCACCAGCGGTGCGCACATCACCTTGGTCGACCCGAACGCGGAGTTGGCAGTGAACAAGGACAATCCAGCGCGCGGACTTCTTCAAGCCCAGATCGAAGCGCTGCCGAACGTCGAGTTCCTTCCCGAAAGCACTACCGAGGAGATCGGAACCGGGTTCGTTCGCATCCAACAGAAGGGCGAGTACCGGACGCTCAAAGCGGACTCGGTCGTCATCGGAGGTCGTGTCGCCGAGAATTCGCTCTATGAGTCCCTCATGGCCCGCGATCACACATTGGAGGTTCATCAGGTGGGCGACTGTGTGCGCCCACGCGACATCCACGACGCTGTGCATGAGGCGGCGCTGGCCGCGGAAGAGATCCGGGTGCGTCTTGACGCCGACGCCCTTCGCCCGGTGCCCTGACCAGGCTGAGCCGCACTGGTTTCGCCGGCGGCCGGCATTGGCCGCCGCCGGCGAAACCGCCCAGCGGGAACGCGCTCCTTCCGACGGCACGCCTCACACGGGCCCCTACGGTGCCAGCAAAACTGTTAGTGTTGTACCAATAGTGTGCCGAGGCTAGGCTGAGCTATCAGGACCTGGGGTGGGTACAGGCAACGAGGGGGTAGGAGGCCGGGTGACTGGTCAACGACGGTTCGCTGATCTCGACATTTCACTCCGCGATGCACTGGAGTCCGTGGACTCACGCTCCAGGAAGGATTTGCGGACACGGCTCGCTGCGACACTGAGAAGTTGGATCGCAAGCCAGCAGGTGGGCGAACTTCTGCCCTCAGTTCGAAGCGTGGCGGAGACCGTTGGTGTCCATCGCGCGACCGTGCACGCCGCATTCGCCGCGCTGGAAAGCGAAGGGTTGGTGGCGAGGAAAGAGAACGGTCGATTCGTCTGCGCGTCGGCGACCCCGCAGAGCGTCGACGCCTTACTCGCTGAGGCCGCGGACGCCGCGCTGCGAAGTGGGATGTCGGAGGAGGATTTCACCGCCCTTGCTCGCAGATCATTCGAGAACCGGTCCATCCACGAGGTTCGTGTCGTGTTCGTCCGTCACGAATCGGACTTCGCCATCGACGCCGAACTGTTGTCGCACTTACTTGCCCACCCTGTCCAAGCAGTAACACTCGACGCCGTTGAACCCACGCCCAACACCGTGTTCGTCGCTACCGTCGCACACGTGTCCGCCGTGCGAGCCCGCGTCAGCGGCGTCAACGACACCTTCTCAGTAGGCCTCGCTCTGGATACCGATCTACGACTGGCGGTGTGCGAGCTACCGACGGCGGCCCGCGTTGGGATCGCGACTCACGACGACTCGGAATACCGCTACGTATGTCGCCGACTCGCTGAAATCCGGCCCGACTTGCAGGTTGAGCTGACTGGCCGCGATTCCCTTTCGAAGGAGTGCGAGTTGCGTCTGGACGTCCTGCTACATTCCGCCGACGTCCCGGCCCCCTCGACCGACGACCGCGTTGCACTTCGCCAATATCGCACTGGAATCACCTCGAACGAACTCGCCTTCCTCAAGGCCAGATTGATGACGCCGGACTCGGCCAAGGCGACGGCGGACGGCTTCAATCGGCAGAGGACGGAATCAGCGATCGACTGACTGCCGTTGACGACGATTCACGTTTGAAGTTGACGCGCGTGTGCCAGCGCACGCGCGAGGATCGGAAACGCCGCGGAGCGCACCTCAGGCCGCAAGCCGAGGTTGATGCGGAATCTGCCCGGCATTCCGAAGCAAATTCCTCCTGGCGCCAGCAACAGTCCGTACTCTTCGGCGACGCTGTTACACCACGCATCCGCATTGGGCACGTGGATGGCCGGAAAGGCGGTAGTACCGCCGTCGGGAAGGCAAAGGTCTACCAGTCCCGGCTCATGGTCGACCAGAGCGGCGAACTCAGCGAAACTGTCGTAGATCAGCGAGCGGGCCCGACCTAAGAGTGCATCGGCGTTCCGCAATGCCAAAATTGCTATCGGTTCAGACGTAGTCGACGGCATTCGTGACGTCCACCGCTGCATGGATCGCACATCGTCGACCAGCAACGTGGGGCCGGCGACCCAACCCAAACGGAGTCCGGGCAACCCGTGGACCTTCGACAGGCTACCGATTGAGACTCCGTTGGGCACAAGCGAAGCCACAGGCAAAGGTACTGCGGGGACACCCATGGGCACACCCCGAAATACTTCGTCGACGATCAGCAAGCCGCCGTGACGGGCGAGCTCTTGCGCGAGACGTGTCAGGGATTCCGCAGGGACGACTTGGCCCGTTGGGGTCTGTGGAGAACTCAGAAAGGCTGCTGCGGTGTTCGGCCGGATATGAGGCAGGATGTCGTCCACAGACAGGGGCGGTGGCACGAATGTGACATCGACACCGCTCGCACGCGCGATCGAGACTACGCTTTCGTGACTGGGCAGCGAGACTATGACATGCCGGTCCGAAACGCACAACAGACGCGCCACTGTCGCCAGCGCGTCACCGGCTCCGGAGCTGATAGCAACGTTGTCCGGTATCAAGCCGGGCATCCCACTGACCACGGCCTCGCGCAGCTCGACACTTCCACCAGTGGGTCCGTAATCGAATACCGTTGTCGGGTTGATGAACTCGGTGGTGTCGACGTCGGTCAGCACAGCCAGCTCGTGCAGCGACATCGGCGCGACGACGCTGGAACTGAGAACGTGCGAGGCGACGGATCTGTATGGCGCTGACCACGCCGTGTGGCCGAACGGAATCTCTTCAAGTGACATCTTGCGTTCTCCCAACGTCCTTGCGCTTGCCCTCAATCAATCGTGAGGACTGCAGATGCGGTGCAACCATGCTCGGAGAACAGGGCCGCGGGCGCGGTCTCAACCTGTTCCACGTTGTAGACACTGCGAACGACAATTGTTCCATCGTGGCTCCGAGATACCGCGTATTTTCCCGAAACCGACGGTGTGGGATCCAGGCATACCAGTCTCCAAGTGGGTTCGTGGTGAGCGAACCACACAGGCCGGCGACATATGTCGCAATGCCCCCGTTCCATGGCACAGTCCCCCTAGAGCCGAGCGCGCCCTGCCGGCGAGCTGGCCTTGAGTTTGCGCATCTGCCCGGTAATTGCTTCTTCGGTCGGGATCCTCTCGACGCTTGATGCGCCGAAGAACCCACTCACACCCTGGGTCCGGTCAAGGACGTATTGCACATCCGCCGGTTCGACAATCGGCCCGCCGTGACAAAGCACGAGAATGTCGGAGTCGACAGCGCGCCCCGCTTCGGCGATCGCTTGAACGGCCGTCACGCACTCGTCGAGCGATCTCGATGTTTGGGCTCCGATCGTGCCGGACCGGGTCAACCCCATATGCGCCACGAGGATATCGGCGCCGGCCTCTGCCATGGCTTTGGCGTCGTCAGGTGTGAACACATAGGGAGCCGTGAGCAGACCCAACTCACTGGCATGCCGCACCATCTCGACTTCCAGGCTGTAGCTCATACCGGTCTCCTCCAGGTTCAGGCGGAAGGTACCGTCAATCAATCCGACAGTGGGAAAGTTCTGCACTCCGGCGAAACCGAGGTCAGCGAGTTGGCGCAAGAACACACCCATGTCGCGAAAGGGATCGGTGCCGCAGACGCCGGCCAGGACCGGAGTGTGGTCTACAACAGTGAGGATCTCGCGGGCCATATCCAAGACCACCGCATTGGCATCGCCGTAGGGCATGAGGCCCGACAGCGATCCACGTCCGGCCATCCTGTAGCGACCGGAGTTGTAGATGACGATCAGGTCTGCTCCACCAGCTTCGGCACACTTGGCGGACAGCCCGGTTCCAGCGCCCGCGCCGATGATCACGCGTCCTGTCGCGATCTCATCTCGCAGGACACGTAACACGCGACCGCTCATGAATGCCTTTCGCGAATATCTGGATACGCCACCTGCATCAGATCGTGTAGCCGCGACGCCATTGCGACGCCGAACTCGGGATCATTCAGAGTCATGTCGAGCACTTCCAGCGGAATCTCGGGGTTGAGATTCTCTGACAGCGCCTTCTCAAGTGCTGCGTCGGCTTCGGGCCAGAAGAAACTCCCGCCTTCCACGTCAATGCCCGACACTCCCCGTAACGGAAAATACACCGCCGAAGGCCCAGTCGCGGCATTAACCTTCGACGCAATTTCCTTACCGATCAGCTCGTTTTCCGACGGAGTGGTCCGCATCAAGGTAACCGTAGCATTGTGCCGATGGAATCGACGTGTCGAAAACCTCTCTGGCACAGTATCTTCTGGGCCGAAGTTCACCATATCGACGGCTCCGACGGAAACGACCTGCGGTATACCGCGCCGTCCAGCGGCCGTCAGGCGATCCGGTCCGGCGGAAAAGACACCGCCCACGAGGTTGTCGGCCAACTCGGTGGTGGTTGTGTCCAACATGCCGTCCACAAGTCCGGCATCGATGAGGCCTTCGAGCGCCTGGCCGCCCGCCCCCGTGGCATGAAACACGAGAACTTCATACCCACGAGCCTCGAGGTACTCACGGGCGGCAGTGACGCAAGGAGTGGTGAGGCCGAACATGGTCGCTCCGATAACGCGCCCATGACCCGAGCTCGGCACTTCAGTGCGTTTCGCCAGTCCGGCCGCTGCAGCCGCGGCGTTGTTGAGGATCTTCGCGCTGATCCGATTGATTCCGGCGATATCCACTATCGAGTTCATCATGGTGATATCGGTATTGCCCACGTAGGCCCGCGTGTCTCCAGAGGCAACGGTAGACACAAGGAGTTTCGGCGTGCCTACCGGCAACTCGCGCATCGCGGCGCTGACAAGAGTCGAACCTCCCGTGCCCCCAAGCCCGGCGACCGCATCGAGATGGCCTTCGGCGTGGAGTCGCCGCAGAAGAACGCCCGCGCCTGCCGCCATCTTGTTGAGTGCTTCGGCACGGTCTCCACGCTCGCGAAGCTCCGTGAGCGACGTTCCCGCAAGCTCAGCGACTACTTGGTTACTGTGATCGGCTTCTATCCCGACGGGATCCTGCACGCCGGCATCAATAACGATCACATCAACGCCATTGTCGTACAGCCGATCTCGCAAGTACGCATACTCGCGACCCTTCGTGTCGAGCGAACCGACCAGCACTATCTTCTTCACCTTGCCTCCAATTCGTAACTAAGCCATTGCGGGTTCACTACGCGGGTTCACATGTGCTCACAGTTGCGGCGGCGGCGCCCGTAATCCACGCGAGAAGGGTGGCGCCGGGGCGTACGACTAAGCCCGTTCTCCGGTGCCGAACGAAGGGGCGCGCCACATCACGCGCGTGCCTGCCTTGGCGCTGAAGATGCAGCTGCGCAGCTAGCGCGCCGAAACACGTCGCACTGCAGGGTTTTCGGCGACATCGATACTCTCCAACCTGGTTCACAAGCAAAAGGTCGCAAGCTGCCGGCTCCATCCGCAGGCCCCGCAAGGGAAGCGGTCGAGCCGGCCATGCTTCTTCACGTTGTGTGACGTGGATCATTATGTACCGAAAGTGTGCCGTTAGACAAGGGGCCTCGCCTCTCGCTGGCGCCGTTGCGGCGATTTTTGATAAACGACCAAGATTTCGGACCTCTTGTGGAATAGTTCTGGTACACCTCAGTTGGACGATGCAGCTGACCCGCGGCGCGACGAGCGTTTCCTCGGCTGACCGCGCAGATCAGCCCTTCCTCCCCGGAGGGTGTTCTGTCAGCTTGTCCGGGAAGCCCAGGAAATAAGCCGACGGTGGCCTGAACCGCAGGCGTGGTGGCTGTGAGCGTTCGCCGTCGCCGCCGACCTTCCCGCTTCACTTCCCACTGGACGGACCCGAACACGAAGGTGTAGGAAACGGATGAACATATGGAAGGCAGTGCACATCACTCTGCCCGCCACGCTTACTGCTCACGAGATTTCGGATCATGTCATCGCGCAGATCCGCATCATCGCCACGGAGGCAGGCGAATTTGTCAACGGAGTTCGCGTGGGCCTTCCGATTTCCCGGAGCGACGGGTGGTGTATCTGGACTGCGTCGTACTTGCCGGGCCCACCTACGGCGTTCCCCGCATCCGTGACCGCCAGTGGCGAGCCACGTATCGGAAGCGAATGACGCAGCTTGAACTCGGTCAGAACTCGCTGAGGTAGGTCAGCACCGCGAGGACTCGGCGGTCGCCGTCGTCGGAGAGCGGGAGCTTCGCGAAGATGCCGCCGACGTGCTTGCGCACCGCCGCCTCGGACACGACGAGCCGCTGTGCGATCTGGGCGTTGGTCAGGCCCTGGGCCATGAGTCCGAGGACTTCCTCCTCGCGGGGTGTCAGCGCCGACAGCACGCCTTTCCTGCGCGAGGCGCCGACGAGGGCGACGACGATATCAGGGTCGATGATCATGGATCCGGCGGCGATGTCACGGACCGCGTCGAGGAAGTGGCGGACATGCGCGACTCGGTCTTTGAGGAGGTAGCCGAGACCGCCGCGGCCGGTGTCAGCGGTGCGATCGAGCAGTTGGTCCAGTGAGCCCACCGAGGTGTATTGCGACAGGATGACCACCGGAAGGCCGGGTGTGGCCCGCCGGAGTTCGATCGCAATCCCGATGCCCTCATCGGTGTGCGTAGGCGGCATCCGGACGTCGGTGATCACCACGTCCGGGGCATGAGTCCGCGCCGCGGCGCGCAGCTCGTCGGCCGATTCGACCGCCGCGCACACCTTATGGCCGTCCGATTCCAGGACGCTGACGATCCCGGCGCGCAGCAGCGGGGCGTCCTCGGCGAGGACGATCCTCAGAGGGTCACGACCGTCTCTCGTCACACCGGGCATCGCATGCTCACCTCGGTGGGTCCGCCAGTGGGGCTCGAGATCGTCAGTGTGCCGTTGCCGGCCTCGACGCGAGCGATCAAGGTGGCCAGCCCCCGGCCGGGACGGAGCACGGCGCCGCCGCATCCGTCGTCGCGAATCGTGAGCCGCCACAGGTCCTCATGCCGTCCGGCGGTGAGGGTGACGGTCGACGCCGAAGCGTGTTTGACGATGTTCGTCAGCGCCTCGTTGAGCACTAGGTAGGCGGTGTGCTCGACCGCCGGCGGCAGGCGCCGGGGGACCTCGGTATCGCCGAAGGCGACGTGGACCGGCAACGGGTAGGGGCCGACCAGGTCGGTGACGGCCGCGATCAGACCGTGCTCGGTGAGTGCCCGGGGCATGATGCCGAGCAGCACCGAACGCAGTTCGGCAGCGATGTCGTCGACCTGGCGGTGCGCGTCGGCGGCCAGACGGCCCGTGTCGTCGTCGCCGTGGGCGTTCTCGGCGATCCCTAGCGTCAGGGCCAGCGCCACCAGCCGGTGCTGCACACGGTCGTGCAGGTCGCTCTCGATGCGCCGGCGCTCCTGTTCGACCGCGGTCAACAGCGCGGTCCGGGATTGCTCGAGCCGGGCCACTTCGCGTTGCAACGCCTGCGGATCGGTCAGCGCGGCACCGGCGAGCTGCCCCAGCGCGGCGGCGTAGGCGCCGACCAGATAGGCCGTCAGGATCAGGAATCCGGCGCCCAGCAGCGCCGCGATCCACGCCTCGCCGGAGCTGTCGACCAACCACAGCGCGACGTTGATCGGCTCGCCCGGCCGGACCAGCCACGGCGCGGCCACCATCACGGTGGTCAGAATCGCCAGGAAGCCCACCATCACCACGCCCAGCGGTCCGGTGATCAACGCGGTGAACAGCACATAGCCGACCTGACGCGGGGTTGGCAGGCGCTGCTCGGCACGGGCCCCGGCCAGGTCGCCGCGGATGCGTTCCGCGGTCTGTTCGTCGATCAGCGACAGGCGGGCGCATTCCACCTCCAACAGCGGCGACGACACCGCGTTACGCAACGAACGCGACACTCCCAGAACTAGTGTCAACGGCATACCGACGATCAGAACGGCGCTCAGTACCCCACCGAACAACGTGCACACCAGTGCCCGCCAGGGCCACGCCGACAGCAGATACCGCGGCCCCGACGCCATCGCAGCGCCCAACGACGGAGCCGGAGCCAGGACCATCATGCGAGTTTAGGTCCACCGGTATTCCGGCTGATCACGATCACCGTGACGAAGGGCAGCAGGCCGACGCACAGCAGGAATGTGGTGTCGTTGATGCCGACAGTGTCGCCGAAGACGTGGAGCATGCCGGCCGAGGCGACGAGATTGCTACCGGCGTGCAGCATCGCGCCCGGCCAGACCGAGTCGGTCGCCGACCACAGCCAGCCGATGAGGAACTCCAGCAGAATGCTCAGCGGCAGCCACCACAGCATGCTCCAAATCGCCTCTGCCGCAACGGTTCCGCCGCCGAAGTAGCCGACCCAGGGTAACGGCCAATGCCACACCCCCCAGATGAGGCCGGTCAGAAAAGTGGTAGCGACCGGGCGTCCGGGCACCAACCGGTCCCGCAGATACGCCGTCCACCCATACTCCTCACCCCAGAAGATCGGCGCCGTCACCACGCATACGGCCGGCCCGGCTGCCAGATACACCCACGCGGCGGTGCTCATCTCGAACTGCTGCGGCGACCACATTCCGGCGAGCACCGCGACGGCCACGGCGAGAAGCAGCACTGCCCACGGAATGGTCGTGGCGGCGAGGTAATACGGCCAGGACGACCGCCAGTTCGGGCGCAGACCGGAATCGGCGAAACCCTGTCGGGTGATCCACCGCCGGACCACGCACGCCGCGATGGCCGGCACGAAGGCCGCGGTGGCCAGCTGGGTCAGCGGGTTGTCGAGCGATCCACCGAGGAGATGCACCACCGTCCACGGAATCCACGCTCCGGGGAACGCGAGGCCCAAAAACCAGCGGACGCCACGGCGCCGCTGTTCTGGCGGTTCGCGCAGCGCGATCTCGACGGGGTTACGGCAGCCGGTCGTCGATGAGGCATTCATCCCTTGAGTCCACCGGAGCACGGGTCCCACGTCGGTCACCTGCGCGCCCGGCTGACGGTAGCGCGTGCGCTACCGTCGGCGGCGTCGGCCGCGCCGGAATCCTCGGCGCTGCCCGGCTACTGCGACGGCGGGAAGTCCTCGACGATGGCCGCGGCAGACTCGCCGATAATCGCGCGCATCGCCTGTTCGGCCTGCTCCTCCTCGCCCATCCTGATCGCCCGTGCCACTTCGTCGTGCAAGGCGATCGCCGCAATGTTGGGCTTCTCCGGCATCATGCCGTGATGGGTGCGACCGGCGAGTACCTCGGCAACCACCCCGGTCAGCGCCCGGAACATCTCGTTTCCGCTGGCCTCAAGCAGAGTCTGATGAAACAGCTTGTCCGCGTTGAGGTAGGCGTCCAGATCACCGGTCCGCCCGTGCACCACCATGTCCGACACCGCCGTCGCCATGATCCGGCACTGGTGCGGACTGGCCCGCCGCGCGGCCAGCGCCGCCGCCGCCGGTTCGAACCCCAGCCGCAGTTCCGAGAGTGAAACCAGTTGCGCGCTACGGTCGCCCACGTCCAGCCGCCACCGGATCACCACGGGGTCGAAGACATTCCACCTATCCGCGGGCTGGACGGTGATCCCGACCCGGCGCCGCGATTCGACCATGCCCATGGACTCCAGCACCCGGACCGCCTCCCGCGCGACGCTGCGGGACACCCCGTGCTCGGCGCTGACGCCCTCGAGTGTGAGAACCCCGCCGGCCGGGTACCGCCCGGACACGATGCCGGTGCCCAGCGCAGTCACCAGACTGCCGTGGAGCGCGCCTGCATACGGCCGATCGAGCACTGGTTGATCATGCCAGACCGACCGGAGGCCCGAAAAGAGCTACTGATTCCTGAAACGCTATTGCAATGATCTGATCATTGATGGACACTGTGTGACGTCACACACACTGATAGGGCAGAGGTCATGGCCGTTCCGATCGTCGTCATGGGAGTCTCCGGCTCCGGAAAGTCGACCGTGGGCGCCGCGCTGGCGCAGCGCCTGCGCGTCCCGTTCGCCGACGCCGACGACTTCCATCCGCCGGCCAACATCGCGAAGATGTCGGCCGGCCACCCGCTGAACGACGACGACCGCTATCCCTGGCTGGAGTCGATCGGCCAGTGGCTGGCCGGCCACCCCGACGGCGGGGTGATGAGCTGCTCCGCCTTGAAGCGCTCGTACCGGGATCAGCTGCGCCGGCACTGCCCTGACATCGAGTTCCTGCACCTGGCCGGCTCCGTCGAGACGATCGGCAGGCGGCAGGCCAGCAGGCCCGGGCACTTCATGCCCGCCAACCTGTTGCAGTCCCAGTTCCAGACGCTGGAACCGCTGGAGCCCGATGAGCGCGGTATCGCCATCGACGTCGACCAGAGTATCGACGCCATCGTCGAACGCTTCGTCAGCACAACGCATTCCCCAACAGCCGAGGAGGATTCCCAATGATTCGAGGCAATGACAGCACTGCGGTGAGGGGGCGTCGTGGAGGCGATTGATCCGGCATACGGGACCGGTACGCTGCTGCTGATCGCCGCGGCCGCGGTCGCGCTGCTGCTGTTCCTCATCATCAAGGTCAGACTGCACGCCTTCATCGCCCTGGTGCTGGTGAGCCTGCTGACCGCGCTGGCCGCCGGGATCCCGGTGGCCGACGTCCCGAGCGCGCTGACGTTCGGCTTCTCCAACACCCTCGGCTCGGTGGCCCTGCTCGTCGGCTTCGGTGTCATGATCGGCCGGCTCCTCGAGGTGACCGGTGGCGCACAGGTTCTCGCCGACACCCTCATCGGCCGGTTCGGCGAAAAGCGCGCACCGTTCGCTCTCGGTGTCGCCGCGCTGCTGTTCGGCTTCCCGATCTTCTTCGACGCCGGGCTGGTCGTCTTCCTTCCCATCATCATGACCGTCGCCCGGCGCTTCGGCGGATCGCTTCTGCTGTACGCGTTCCCGGCCGCAGGCGCCTTCGCGGCGATGCACGCCCTGGTCCCACCGCACCCCGGTCCGGTTGCGGCAGCCGAACTCCTCGGCGCCAACATCGGCCTCACCCTGCTCGTCGGGGCCCCTGTCGCGGTCGCGTCCTGGTACGTCGGCGCCTTCCTGGTGTCCCAGGTGATGGGCAGGCGGGTGCACGTCGACATCCCTACGTCGTTGTTCGGTGAGATGAACGGCGGCCGCGACACCGACACCGACGAAGCCACGGGTGCCGGCGCCACCGCGACCGCCACCCGCACCGCCCCCGCCTTTGGGACGGTGCTCGGGGTGTTGCTGTTGCCGTTCGTCCTGATCTCGTTCAACACCGTCGTCGACACACTCATGACTGCCGGGGTGATCGAGGAGGGTGCGACGTGGGCCGAGTACCTCAAGTTGATCGGCACCACCTCGATCGCGCTGCTGATCACCGTGATCGTGGCGATCCTGGTGCTGGGGTTGCGCGGCCGGTCAATGGCCACCGTCACCGACATCCTCGACAAAGCCCTCGGCCCGATCTGCGCGATCATCCTGATCACGGGCGCCGGAGGCATGTTCGGCGGAGTGCTGCGGCTCAGCGGAATCGGTGACGCGCTGAGCGGTTCACTGTCCAATCTCGGGATCTCGCTGATCCTGCAGGCGTTCGTGATCTCCACGCTGCTGCGTGTGGCGCAGGGCTCGGCGACCGTCGCGTTGACGACCACCGCCGGTCTGCTCAGTGCCGCCGTGGCCGCCGCCGAGCTGAGCAATCTCCAGCTCACGGCGCTGGTGATGGCGATCGCGGCCGGTGCCACGGTCCTGTCCCATGTCAACGACTCCGGTTTCTGGTTGGTGAGCCGGTTCTTCGGCATGGACGTCAAGACCACCCTCAAGACGTGGACGGTGATGGAGACGACCCTGGGGCTCAGCGCGTTCGTGATCAGCCTCGGATTGTGGGCGCTGGCCTGACCGCTGGACCGGCAGCTGCTCGTGGATCAACACCGGGAAATGAAAGCGTCAGCTCAATTCCAGGTCGGTCCAGCGCTTTTCAACGGCTGACCGGGTCGTGTCCGGGGTCGGCAAGCAGGGCGAGATCGGCTCGCGTCGGTGCAGCCTCCCAGTCACCGGGCGTAGTGCAGGCGAGCGCGCCACAGGCGGAGGCCACGTCCAGACACGAGCTCAGATCAGAGCCTCGCGTCGACTCGGCCAGCCAGCCCGCCACGAACGCGTCGCCGGCGCCGACGGTGTCCACCACCGTCACCCGGTGTGCGTCGCGGGACAGGCGGGTGCCGGTGCCCGTTGCCGCCACCGCACCCTGCGACCCACACTTCACCACAACCTGATCCGGGCCCAACGCGAGCAGAGCATCGAGCTGCCGCTGCCGATCGTGCTCACCGGTCACCAGCTGCGCTTCGTCCTCACCGGCGAACACGATGTGCGCTCGCGTGATGAGGTCGCGGTAGATGAGGACGGCGTCGGCGGTGTCGGCCCACAGACCGGCGCGGTGGTTGACGTCGAAAGAGATCCTCGCACCGGCCCGCCCGGCGTGGTCGATGACGCTGTGCAGCGCGGCCAACGGCCGCTCACCCAGCGCCGCGGTGATGCCGGTGACGTGGACGATCCCGGCACGGCCGATGATCTCGGCGGGGATATCGCTCGGGCACAACCTGCTGCCGGCGTGGCCGCGCCGGTAATAGGTGATACGGCTCGCTGCAGGCCGGGGACGTTCTTTGAGCATCAGCGCTGTCGAGACGTCGTGGTCCACTGTCACATGGGTTTCCACCATCTCAGCGCGCAGCTCACGCAGGATCAGCTCGCCCAGTGCATCGGCGCCCACTCGACCTATCCACGCGGCCGTGCCGCCCAGACGGGCGACGCCGATCGCGACATTGCTCTCGGCGCCCCCGAATCCGATCCGCATCCTGTTGACTCGGCACAGACTCCCCACATCGTCGGCGGTGAGCAGGCCCAGCGACTCACCTGCCGTCACCACGTCCAACCGGTGGGTGCTCACCGCGGGCGGACCGACTCGGCCGCGGCCACCGCTTGTCGGCAGGCCTGCGCCACCGCAGCGCGACCCCTATCCGCACGGGCAGTGATCCAGCTGCCGCTGACCGCGAAAACCGTGGGTAAACAGAGATATTCGCTCAGATTGCTTGGACCCACACCGCCGGACGGCATGAAGTGCACGTCGGGATAGACCTGCGAGTACGACCGCAGGCAGGCCGCCGTATCCACAGCACCGGCCGGGAAGAGCTTGAGGTGGTCAAGCCCCAGACGTACGGCCGCCTGCACTTCGGACGGCGTCATCACGCCCGGGATCACCGGGACGCCGGCGTGCCGAGCCACCTCGATGACATCCGGGTCCAGCCCGGGTGAAACCACGAATCGTGCACCCGCCTCGAGGGCTTCGTGAGCCTGCGCGGTGCTGCGTACGGTACCGGCGCCGACCAGCAGATCACCGCGTCGCGTCAACCGCCGTATCGCAGGGATGCCGTGCTGACCCCGCAAGGCCACCTCGACCACCGGCAAACCGCCATCGACGAGTCCGGCGCCGATGTCATCGACATGACCGATGTCCGCTATGGATGCCAGCGGAATCACGTTGTGCGAGAAGAGCAGATCAGTAGGCTGCATACCGTTCACCCGGCCTGCGCGAACATCGGATCGGTTCCGTACCGGTGCAGAGTTTCCGGGTCGAGGGCCACGCCGAGGCCAGGCACGTCGGGCACCGCCAGCATCCCTTCGGCGTCTAAGGCCCAGCCACCCAGGATCAGGTCGTCGATGTAGGCCGACCCGGTTTTGTACTCCACCAGATCGGTGGCGGCCAGCGCCGATGCCAGTTGCAGATCAGCTGCCAGACCGACGCCGGTATTCCACCCATGCGGCACCAGTCGGATCCCCCGGTCCTGAGCGGCCCAGCCGATCCGTCGCGACTCGCTCAACCCACCACCCTTGGTGGTGTCGGGTTGCACGATGTCGAAAGCACCGGCCTCGATGAACGGAGCGAACGACTGGCGGCGCGTGAGGACCTCACCGCCGCTGATCGGGATCTTGGAATGGCGGCGCAATGCGACGAACCCGTCGACGTCGTCGGGGGCGAGGGCCTCCTCAAACCAGGCGACATCGTAGGCGGCGAGCATGTCGGCCGTGCGTTTGGCCCAGGACAACCCGCCGGGGAAAAACGCCTCCGATCCCCCCGCGTCAACAGCGAGCATCCGGTCACCGACGGCGTCGCGCGCCGCGGCCACCGTACGCTCATCAGTCGCAGAATCGACACGCCCGAATTTCCACCACCCGATCTTGAAAGCGGTGAACCCCTGGGCGACCAGGGTCTCCAGATTCTCGGTCATCGCGGGTGTCTCGTCCATCAGCACGGATGCGTACGGGCGGACGCGATCTCGATAGCGTCCCCCGAGCAGCCGGCCGACGGGCTGCCCGAGCGCCTGACCGGCCAGGTCCCACAGCGCGATGTCGACTGCGCTGGTCGCGTGGGTCAGTGTCCCACCGCGGCCCATCCAGAAGGCGCTCTGGTGCAGAGTCTCGGTCACTCGTTCGACCTCCAGAGCACTCTGGCCGATGATCTGGGGACGCAGCAGATCCAGCGCGGCGCGCACCAACCCCTCCGCGGTGAACGAGCTACCGAGACCGACATGGCCGGTGTCGGTGTGCACTGCGACGAGCGTGTGCACAACGTCGTCGGGGCGCAGTTCGTTGGACCATCCGCCTTCCGGCGTCGCCCCGCGCAGCCCGCAGGTCTCGATGCGTTCGATCTTCATCTGGTGTGTTCCTTCGTGTTGTGAGTGCGACGGCAGCGCAGCAGTCGGCCCGGCAGCGTGCCGGTGTGCTGGCCCTCTGTGACCACGGCCGTCCCGTTGACCCAGACGTGGCGGGCCGCAGAGGCATAGGCCTGCGGTAACACCCAGGTGTCGGTGCGCGCGAGGATGTCCGGGTCAAGGACCACGACGTCGGCATACTTGTTCGGCCGCAGGTATCCACGGTCGCGGATGCGGAAGTGGTCGGCGACCATGCCGGTCATCCGGTGCACCGCGTCCTCGAACGTCAGCGTGCCCGCAGGCACGTGATGGGCCAGGTAATGCGTATGACCGAAGTAGAACAGCGGGTGCCGGGTGCGGGTGTGCAGGGCGCCATCCCGCCGGGTGGTGAAAGCGTCGACGCCCAGCAGGAAGTGGTCGTGACCGATCGCGTCTGCGAGGTGGTCCTCGGTGAACAGATGTCCGAGCAACTGCACGTTGCCGATATCGGCTCCGGCGGCGGCCAGGATGTCGAACAAGCACTCCCACTCGTCGCGGCCGTGACGAGCAGCGATCTCCGGGAACGTGAGTCCTTCCCATTCCGGATGGGTAATGGACACACCGAGACTGACCCGTTCCCAATGGCCTCGGTGGACGAAGCGCCAATACCGGTCGCAGTCAGCCCTCACCCGGGCCCGTACCTCGTTGTCGTGCAACATCTGCGCGGCTTCGGCGGCGGGACGTTCGATGAGCCATCCCGGAAGCAGCCCCGCGGCCATCCCGATCCCGTGCGGGTACGGCGTCATGTCGGCCAGCACCTCGCTGCCGCGCCGGCGCTCGTCGACGACCCGATCGACCGCCCGGTGCCATGCGCCGGGATCAGCCCCGGTCCCGTACCGGACGTTGAGGTGTGACAGTTGAGCCCGCACCCCGCCCTGATGGACCACGTCGAAGAACTCGTCGACGGCGGCGCCGAGCCCACTGTCCCGATTCCGGATGTGACTGGCATACATGCCATCCCGCCGACCGACGACACGGGCGAGGTCGGCGAGCTCCTGGCGGTCGGCGAATCGTCCGTCACCGTACTCCAACCCGCTCGACAGCCCGATAGCTCCGGCGTCGAGGGCGTCCTCTACCAGCCGAATCCGCTCCCTGCACTCGTCGACGCCGGTCGATTCGGCATTGGATCTGGCCGCCGATCGGATCGCGGTGTGACCGACGAACCACACCAAATTCTGCGCGGTCCTGGCGCTGTGCACGGTGTCCAACAAGGACCCGAAGCTGCGCCAGTCGACGGGCCCCTCGTAGCCCATCGCCCGCAGCGCACTCTGCGCGGATTCGACGGCGGCCGCCCCCAGCGGCGCGTAGGTGACACCACAGTTGCCCACCACCTCGGTAGTGACACCCTGGTGAATTGTGCTGTACGCCTCCGCATTCCCAAGCACTGACCAGTCGCTGTGGCTGTGCGGGTCGATCAAACCGGGCAGGACGTACATGCCGCTGGCGTCCACCACCCGGTGAGCCTGGACATCGTGCGACAGTCCGAGGTAGGCGATGCGGTCGTCCGCGATGCCGATGTCACAGCGCCTGGGGACTGCACCTGCGCCGTCGACGATGTCGCCCCCGACTATCAGGGTGTCAAGAGCCGGCATGTCAGAGCACCTTGCTGAGGAACTCGCGCGTTCTGGGCTCCCGAGGTGATCCGAAAAGCGCTGCTGGCTTGTCGATTTCGATGACGCTCCCGTGGTCCATGTAGATCACCCGGTCGGCTACCTCGCGTGCGAATCCCATCTCGTGGGTGACAACCACCATCGTCATCCCGTCGGCGGCCAGATCTTTCATGACGGCAAGGACCTCGCCGACGATCTCCGGATCCAGCGCTGAGGTCGGCTCGTCGAACAGCATGATCGCCGGATCCATGGCGAGCGCTCTGGCGATGGCCACCCGCTGCTTCTGACCACCGGAGAGAGAGTCGGGATAGACCTGCGCCTTGTCGGCCAGCCCGACTCGATCGAGAAGTGCCCGGCCGCGATCACGGGCCTGGCTCTTGGTGTGCTTGAGCACCCGTTGGGGAGCCAGCGCGATGTTCTCCATGACCGTCATGTGCGGGAAGAGATTGAAGTGCTGGAACACCATTCCCACATCACGGCGGATGACGGCGAGATCGGCGGGCAACTCATTGGGCCCGAGTCGGTGACCGTTGATGACGATGCTGCCGTGTGACGGGCGTTCCAGCCCATTCATACACCGCAGCAACGTGCTCTTACCCGACCCGGAAGCGCCGATGATGCACACCACCTCGCGTTCGCTGACCGAACACGAGATCCCCCGCAGTACCTCGTTGTCGCCGAAACTCAGCCGGAGGTCCTCAATTTCGATCATTTCCTTGCTCCCGGGGTCAGGTTGGTGAGCGCATCTGCGAACTTCGGCGCCGGCACTCTGGTGCCGAGTCGGCGTTCGTAGCGGCGGGACAATGTGGACAGCACGAAACAGATCACGAAGTAGAAGGCGCCGACCACGGTGTAGGCGAGTATCGGATCCGCGGTCTGCGAGCTGACGATATTGGCAGCCCGCGTCAACTCGATCAGGCCTATGACAGCCACCAGTGAGCTGTCTTTGATGAGGATGACCAGAAAACCGACGCCCGGTGGGACGATCAGGCGGGCCGCCTGCGGAAGGATGATGAAGCGCATTCGGTCGGGGTAGCTCAGGCCGAGAGCGTCCGCCGCCTCGAACTGCCCGCGCGATACGGCCTCGATACTGCCGCGCACCAACTCACCGATGTACGCCGAGGCGAAGATCGACAGCGCTATCACCGCCGCCCAGTACTCGGCGAGACCGCTGCCGGGCACCAGCAGTGGCACCCCGAAGTACACGAAGAAGATGACGAGCAGCACCGGGATACCTCGGATGATCGCGATGTAGATGGCGCTGACCCATTTCAGGGGACGCACGGTCCCGGCGGCCATCAAGCCGATCACCAGCCCCAGAAGACCGCCGAACACTACCGACAACGCGCAGATCTGGATGGTCACCACCGCGCCTTGCAGGATCAAAGAGAGGTGCTGCCAACCGAATTGTTCGAACATCACGCCACCTTCCAGGCGATGAGGCGCGTTTCGATTACCCGCGAAACGCCGGCGATGAGGAAAGCGACGCCGAAGTACATCAGGCCGCCGACGGTGAGCGTCTCGATCGTCCGGAATGTGGTTGAGGTGATGCCCAGCATCGCGTGCATGAGGTCGGGCAGTGCAATCACCGAGGTCACCGAGGATGCCAGGAACAGGAGGATGGTCTGGTTGGTGATCGCCGGCAGAACATTGCGCATCGCCGGCGGTACCCGGACCCGCCAGAAGGTGTCACGTGCGCTGAGCCCGAGCGCTTCCCCCGCTTCCCGCAGGCCTGCTGGTACAGACTGGAATCCGGCCCGATAGATCTCGGCCATGTATGCGGCGTTGTTGACCGTGAGCGCGACGATGCCCGCTGCGATCGGATCCAGGTTCACACCAGCCTGCGGCAGCGCGAAGTACACCAGATACAGCTGGAGGAGAAGCGGTGTGTTACGGATGATCTCGATGTAGGTGCCGGCCACGGCGCGCAGGGCGCGAGTGCCGGAGGTGCGCCCGGCGTAGAGGAGGATTCCCAGCGCGCCGCCGGCCAGCGCAGCGGCGAAACTCACCGCGATACTGATCGCCAGTCCCGTCAGAAGTGGACCCAGGTGGGGCAGAACGTCGCCGTAGTAGAGCTGCATCTTCGGCTGCTCGGCCTTACTTGATGAGCTCGGGGACGTCCATCCCGAGCCATCTGTTGTACGACTCGTTGGCGGCCTGCCCGATGTTGTAGTTCATGATGAAGTTGTTCAGGTAGTTCAACCACAGCTGGTCGCCCATCTTCACCCCGAAGGACACCAGCGACGGTGCCAGCGCCGGGGCGTCCAGAACCCGGACTGCGTCGCCCTCGCTGTCACGGATGTCGGCGACCACTGCTGTGCTCTCCATCAGCGCATCGACCTTCCCGCTGCGCAGTGCTTGGATCGAATCCGCCACTGCTTCGAACAAGCTGGCATTCGCCTGCGGGAACTGGGCCGCCAGGATCGTGGCCGGCACGCTTCCTCGGGTGGCGGCGACGTTCCTTCCGGTCAGGTCCTCATAGGTGCGGATGTCGCTGCCCGCGGGCACCACCACGAGTTGTCCTTCCGAGGCATACGGACGGGTCATTGCGACCACCTGCGCCCGCTCGTCCAGATTGGTCAGCGCGGCGATGATGACGTCGACCTTGCCGGTCTCAAGCATCGGGATGCGACTGGCGTTGGTGGTGCTGATGAACTCGACCTCGGCGCCCAGCGATTCGGCCAGGGCGCGCGCCTTGTCGATGTCGAATCCTTCGTACTGGCCCGAGCTGTTCATGACCCCATAGGGCGGGGCATCGGCGAATACCCCGATCGACACCTTCTTGGTTTGGAGGACCTTGGTCAGAACGCTCGGGCCGGCGCCCACCGCACCGTTCCCCGAACCCGATGACGTACAGCTGGTGACCACCAGAACCGTCATCAGCGCAACAACCACTGCCAGTAGGCCTTTTCGCATTGTCATCCTTCGGTAGAGGTCGGCGGCTCGATGGCCGTTCGGCGGCGAGGTGTGGTGCCCCACCATCCAAATTTTTGGAGATTATCTATAATCGGTAATCTGTGCAAGGGTGTCTGAGAGAAGTTCGCGGTCCCGCGCGCTCACTGGATGCCTAGGATGAAATGCGCGCAGGCACGGCGCAGAGGGAGAAACCGCATGACTCACGCCGAGGGACTGGGTGCCACCGCTCCAGCCCCACTGGCCGCGTCGCGCCGACACCAGATTGCGGATTGGCTGCGGGAGCAGATCGTCAAAGGTCTCATCGCACCGGGAGCGCAACTCAAACAGGACGTCCTGGCCGCGCATCTGCGCACCAGCCCGGGGCCGGTCCGGGAGGCCCTGCGTCAACTCGAGAGCGAGGGACTGGTTCAGCACATCCCCAATCGCGGAGCCTTCGTCACCTCGGTGAGCTCCGACGAACTGCTCGGGGTTCTGTTGCCGGTACGGTTGGCCATCGAATCCTTCGCTGTCGGAACAGCCGGCGCGGATCCCACCACACTTGACGAGTTACGGCACCTCGTGGAACAGATGAACGTCGCCGCCCAAGCAGGTGATCTGGATCAGCTCAATGAGCTCGACGTGACGTTCCACGAATCAATCGTTCGCAGCGCGCATTCCGACCACGCACTGCAACTGTGGGCCAGCGTGCAACCCCGGATCAGAATGCAGATCCACCGCTTGGCCCGTCGGCACTCGACTCCCTTCGCAATCGCCGAAGAGCACCGGGTACTTCTCAACTCGATCGAGCATGACGAACCCGAACAACTTCGCTGTACGCTGGAAGACCACATCGTGACCAGCGCGCGTCGGCTTCTGGCGCTCGAAACCGGTTCTGCGTCAGTGATTTCCGAAACGTAGTGCCGCGCGGCTACCGCCGATCGGGTAACGGGTCACGAGTCCGACCTGACCGAGAAGATCGTCGTCGTGTCGTGAATCTTGCAGTGCGCTCGCGCGGCGATGCCGTTCCCAGTCTCACTATAGGGCCGGGGTGGGGGCTTGCGGCAAGGCCCCGTACCTCGGGCACAATCGCCGGGCCACAGGAACGCAGGGGGTTTGTATGTCGGAGATGACCGGTACGCCAGAACGATTCGTGGTTCACGAGTCAGGCGCCTACCTGCACGGCACGAAAGCCGACCTTGATGTGGGCGACCTGCTGATGCCGGGCCAGCCGTCCAACTTCGACGCGGGCCGGGTCTCGAACCACATCTACATCACCAGGACTTTGGATGCGGCGGTGTGGGCGGCCGAGCTGGCTGTCGGGGAGGGCCGCGGCCGCGTGTACATGGTCGAACCGCTCGGGGCCGTCGAGGACGACCCGAATGTGACGGACAAGAAGTTCCCGGGGAACCCGACCCACTCCTACCGCAGCCGCCAGCCGGTGAGGATCGTCGGTGAGCTCACCGACTGGGTGGGACATCCGCCCGAGCAGCTTGAGGCGTTTCGGGCCGGGCTGGAGGAGTTGCGCCGCAAAGGGCTCGACGTCATCTACGACTGAAACCGTGCCGGAGGCAGCAGGCGCGGCTACCGTCGGCCTGGTGACGCAGTCACGACCGCGACGTGCCCGGCTCTTCGCCGTCGGGGCCGTCGCGCTGATCATGGTGTCTGCGGCGTGCGGGCATCCGCTGCCCCCTACGCCGTCCACCGGCACCCCGACAGCACCGATACCGTCCGCCCCGGTGGCCGCGTCACCCGCACCCGCGGTCCCCGAGGTGACGCCGACCGGTGATTTCTCCGCCGTCTCCCGGCTCGTCGCGGAGGCGATCGCGGCGCATCGACTACCCGGCGCCGTGGTGCAGGTCGGGCACGCCGGCAAGATCGTCTTCCGGCAGGCGTTCGGCGCCCGCAAGCTCGCCGGTGAACCCGGTCTGGACGGGAAACCCTCCCCCTCCGAACCCATGACCGAGGACACCCTCTTCGACCTGGCGTCGCTGACCAAGAGCGTCGCGACCACCACTGCCGTCATGCAGCTTTATGAGCAGGGCAAGATCCGTATCGATGAACCGGTGCAGACATACCTGCCGGACTTCAACCCGGCCGGCGATCCGCGCCGCGCACAGGTGACGCTGCGCATGCTGCTCACCCACACCTCGGGCATCGCGGGTGATCTCAGTCTGGACGGCCCGTGGGGACTGGACAAGCCCGACAAAGCCCAGGGAATCCGCCGCGCGCTCGCCGCGTGGGTGGTGTTCGATCCCGGCGAGCGCTTCCACTACTCCGACATCAACTTCATCATCCTGGGCGCGCTGCTGGAGAAAATCAGCGGCGAACCCGAGGATGTCTACGTCCACGACCACGTGTTCGCCCCACTCGGGATGTCGGACTCCCGCTATCTGCCCGTCGCCAAAGCATGTGGGCCACGTCGGATCCGGGGTACGGCGATCGCACCGGATCCGCACGGACCGGAGCCGGGCCGTTGTCCGGCGGGCACGTGGAGCACCGAGCTGCTGGCGCGCGTCGCGCCGACCGCCCGGGACGAGGACGCGCCGGCCCTGAACCCCGACCACTGCCACCCGCTTCGCGGGACCGTGCACGACCCCACGGCCCGCCGCATGGGCGGGGTGTCCGGAAGCGCCGGGGTGTTCTCCACCGTGCACGATCTGGGCCGGTTCGCGCAGGCTCTGCTCGACCGGCTCGCCCACCGCCCCAGCGCTTTTCCGCTGCGGCAGCCGAGCGCCGAGGCGATGACGACGCCGCAGCAGCCCGGACACGATCCCGCTCAGATCGAGGCGGGACAGGATCTGCGCGGTCTCGGCTGGGACATCGACACCGCGCACTCCAGGCCCCGAGGGTCGGTCTTCCCTGTCGGTAGCTTCGGCCACACCGGCTTCACCGGGGTGTCACTGTGGATGGACCCGCGGTCGGACACCTACGTGATCGTGCTGGCGAATGTGATCCATCAGCGCGGCGGTCCACCGATCGCGCCGCTGAGCGGCGCGGTGGCCACCGAAGCGGCCCGTGCGCTGCATCTTTACGGCAGCTAGCCGGCCGGCGCACTGTGGCGGAGATTACCTCGTGCTCCGCACAACGGCTCGGATGCGGGGAAATGTCGGTCCGGCCGTCTACCATTCCTGCGGCACCCCGCCCAGCCTCGACGGAAAGCAACAGCAGTGAGTTACACCGCCGCCGACATCACCGAGCTCGACGATGTCCAGCACACACGCCTGCGGCCGGCGGTCAACCTCGGTCTCGACGTCCTGAACACCGCCTTGCGCGAGCTGATCGACAACGCGGTCGAAGAGGTGGCCGATCCGGGTCACGGCGGATCATGCGTGACCATCACCCTGCACGCCGACGGCTCGGTCAGCGTCGCCGACGACGGCCGCGGACTGCCCGTCGACACGGACCCGACGACCGGCAAGAACGGCATCGTCAAGACCCTCGGCACCGCCCGGGCGGGCGGCAAGTTCTCCGCGCACACCGACGCGGCCAGCACGGGCGCCGGCCTGAACGGCATCGGCGCCGCCGCCGCGGTCTTCATCTCCGCCCGCACCGACGTGACCGTCCGCCGGGGCGGCAAGACCTACCTGCAGAGCTTCGGCCGCGGCTACCCCGGCGTGTTCGAGGGCAAGGACTTCGATCCGGACGCCCCGTTCACCCGCGCCGACACGCAGAAACTGCGCGGTACCGGTAACCGCAAGCCCGACGCGCACGGCACCACGGTGCGCATCCTGTTCGATCCGGCCGTCGTACCGGATTCCACCGTCGACATCGGCGAGGTGCTGCTCCGCGCCCACGCCGCGGCGCGCATGTCCCGCGGTGTGCACCTGGTCGTCGTCGACGAAGGCTGGCCCGGCGACGAGGTGCCGCCGGCGCTGCTCGAACCGTTCAGCGGGCCCTGGGGTACCGACACACTGCTCGATCTCATGTGCACCGCCGCCGGCACGCCCGCACCGGAGGTACGGGCGGAGGTGGAAGGCCGCGGCGAGTACACCACCGGGCGCGGGCCGACCCCGTTCCGCTGGTCACTGACCGCCGGCCCGGCCGAACCCGCGACGGTCGCCGCGTTCTGCAACACGGTGCGAACCCCCGGCGGCGGATCACACCTGACCGCCGCGGTGAAGGGCCTCTCCGAGGCCCTGGCCGACCGCGCCTCCCGGATCCGCGACCTGGGCCTCGCCAAGGGCGAGGACGGCCCGGAACCGCAGGACTTCGCCGCGGTCACCGCGCTGGCCGTCGACACCCGCGCACCGGACGTGGCGTGGGACTCCCAGGCCAAGACGGCGGTGTCCTCGCGGTCGCTGAATCTGGCGATGGCCCCCGATGTGGCCCGCAGCGTGACCATCTGGGCGGCCAACCCCGCGAACGCCGACGCGGTGTCACTGTGGACGAAGCTGGCGCTGGAATCGGCCAGGGCACGGCGCAGCGCCGAAGGGGCCAAGGCCCGGTCCCGCGCGGCGTCGAAAGCCAAGGGCCTGGGAACCAACCTGTCGTTGCCGCCGAAGTTGCTGCCCAGCAGGGAAACCGGGCGCGGATCCGGTGCCGAGCTGTTTCTCTGCGAGGGTGATTCGGCGCTGGGCACTATCAAGGCCGCGCGCGACGCCACGTTCCAGGCCGCATTCCCGCTGAAAGGCAAGCCTCCCAACGTCTACGGGTTCGCCCTGAGCAAGGCGCGGGCCAAAGACGAGTTCGATTCGATCGAACGCATCCTGGGCTGCGGGGTGCGCGACAACTGCGACCCGGAACTGTGCCGCTACGACCGGATCTTGTTCGCCTCCGACGCCGACCCCGACGGCGGCAACATCAACTCGAGCCTGATCTCGATGTTTCTGGACTTCTACCGCCCGCTCGTCGAGGCGGGGATGGTGTACGTGACGCTGCCGCCGCTGTTCGTGGTCAAGGACGGGCAGCAGCGCATCTACTGCCAGGACGAGTCCGAGCGCGACGCCGCGGTGGCGCAGCTGAAGGCCACCTCCAAACGCAAGGTCGAGGTGCAGCGCAACAAGGGCCTCGGCGAGATGGACGCCGACGACTTCTGGAACACCGTGCTGGATCCGCAGCGGCGCACCGTGATCCGGGTGCATCCCGACGACGGCGAGAAGAAGCTGCACCACACGTTGTTCGGCGGACCGCCCGAGGGCCGGCGCACGTGGATGGCCGATGTCGCCGCCCGCGTCGACACCGCCTCGCTGGACCTGACGTAGGGGAATCACCGTGACCGCCACCCTGGACGTTCCCGAACAGAACCCGGACCTGGTCCTCGACCAGAGCGCCGACGAGTACTGGAACCACTACCAGCTGACCTTCGCGCTCTACAGCGTCAGCGACCGCGCCATTCCGTCGGCGTTCGACGGCCTCAAGCCCGGCCAGCGGCGCCTGCTCTACCAGATGCACGAATCGCGACTGCTGCCCGGAAACAAGCCGCAGAAGTCGTCGAAGGTGTGCTCGGCGGTCACCGGCAACCTGCACCCGCACGGTGGCGCGTCGATGTACGGCGCCGCCGCACTGATGGCCGCCGACTTCCAGCGTGTGAAAGTCATTGACGGACAAGGCGCTTTCCCCCGCATACAGGGCGACATCCCGGCGGCCGACCGCTACACCGAGATGCGGTTGTCACCGCCCGGTGCGGCGCTGACCGCCGAACTCGACAGCCACGCGGTGCCGATGGTGCCGACGTTCGACGGCGAGTGGACCGAGCCCACCGTGCTCCCGGCCCAGTGGCCGGTGCTGCTGTGCAACGGCGCCGTCGGCATCGCCGAGGGATGGGCCACCAAGGTGCCCGCCCACAATCCCCGGGAGATCATGGCCGCGTGCCGGGCGCTGCTGAAGACGCCGAACATGACCGACGACCGGCTGGTCAAACTCATCCCGGGCCCCGACTGGGGGTGCGGGGCCTCCGTGGTCGGTACGGCCGGGCTGCGGGAATACATCACCACCGGCCGCGGCCAGTTCACGGTGCGCGGCACCGTGTCGGTCGACGGCAAGAACTGCATCATCACCGAGCTGCCTCCGGGTGTCGCGAGTAACACCGTGCAGGAACGGATCCGGGCGCTGGTGGAGTCCGGCGAGATGTCCGGGGTGGCGGACATGTCGGACCTGACCGACCGACGCAACGGGCTGCGCATCGTGGTCACCGCCAAACGCGGCCACAGTGCCGAGCAGATCCGCGACCAGCTGCTCGCGCTGACCCCGCTGGAGTCGACCTTCGCCGCCAGCCTGGTCGCGCTCGACGAGAACCGGGTGCCGCGCTGGTGGTCGGTGCGCGAGCTGATCGCCGCGTTCCTGTCGCTGCGGGATTCGGTGGTGCTGCACCGCAGCGAATACCGGCTGGAGAAGGTCACCGCCCGGCGCCACCTGGTGGCCGGTCTGATGACCATCCACCTCGACATCGACGCCGCGGTCGCGGTCATCCGCGGTTCCGACACCGTCGACGAGGCCCGTCAGGGCCTGCAGGAGCGGTTCGGAATCGACGCGGTGCAGGCCGATTACGTTCTGGCGCTTCAACTTCGCCGACTCACCAAGCTCGACGTCATCGAACTGCGGGCCGAGGCGGAGAAGCTGGACGCCGAGTTCGCCGAGCTCACCGAGTTGGTGGCCAACCCCGACGCGCGCCGCAAGGTGATCGATCAGGAGCTCGTCGAGACCGCGAAGCTGTTCAAGGGCCCCGAGTTCGATCGCCGCACGGTCCTCGACTACGACGCCACCCCGGTGTCCTCCGGTTCGAACGAGGACGGGCCGCGTGAGCGCAAGGTCAACACTGCCTGGCGCCTGGACGATCGCGGGGTGTTCTCCGACAGCCACGGCGAGTTGCTCACCGGCGGCCTCGGCTGGGCGGTGTGGACCGACGGCCGGATCAAGTTCACCACCGGCGGTGGCTTGCCGTACAAGATCCGCGATATCCCGGTCGCGCCGGACATCACCGGGCTGCTGCGGTCGGGGGTGCTTCCGTCCGGCTACCACCTGGCGCTCGTGACGCGACGCGGCAAGATCCTGCGCATCGACCCCGCCGCGGTGAACCCGCAGGGCGTGGCGGGCAACGGCGTGGCCGGCGTCAAGCTGTCCGGCGACGGGGACGAGGTGATCGCCGCGCTGCCGGTGTCGTGCGGCAACGGCGAGGCGATCCTGTCCGTGGCCGAAAAGAGTTGGAAGGTCACTGAAGTCGCCGACATTCCGGTCAAGGGCCGCGGCGGCGCCGGCGTCGGTTTCCATCCGTTCGTCAAGGGTGAGGACGCCGTGCTGGCGGCATCGATCTCGGCGACCGGGTACGTGCGCGGCAAGAAAGCCGTGCGCGCGGAGAACCGCGCCAAGGCGGCGATCAAGGGCTCGGGCGTGGAGGTGACCCCGGCGGGGTGACGGCGGGCAGGTCCGTGATGCACTCCGGCGGAGGTGCACATCGTGTCAACCCGAGCGCAGCTGTGCGGCGAGGTACGGCGCGGTGCGGCTTCGCTTGTGAGCCGCGACCACAGCCGGGGGCCCGGCTACCACCACGGTGCCGCCCTCGTCGCCGCCGCCAGGCCCGAGGTCGATGACGTGATCCGCCCCCGCCACCACCGACATGTCGTGCTCGGCCACCACCACGGTGTTGCCGGCATCGACGAGCCGGTGCAGCTGATTCTCCAGCAGTTCGACATCGGCCGGGTGCAGCCCCGTGGTGGGTTCGTCGAGCACGTAGAGTGTGTGACCGCGCTTGGCGCGCTGCAATTCCGTGGCCAGCTTGATGCGTTGCGCCTCGCCGCCGGACAGTTCGGTCGCGGGCTGCCCCAGCCGCAGGTAGCCAAGGCCCACATCCCGTAGCGTCGTCAAACTCCTTGCCGCGCTGGGTAGATCGCTCAGGAAGTCGGCCGCCTCGTCGACGGTGAGGGCCAGCACGTCGGCGATGGTGCGGCCGCGGTAGGTGACCTCGAGGGTCTCGTCCGAGTAACGGGCGCCGTGACACGAGGGACAGGTGGCATAGGTGCCCGGCAGGAACAACAGTTCGACCGCCACGAAACCCTCACCCTGACAGGTGGGGCAGCGGCCCTCGGCGACGTTGAACGAGAAGCGGCCTGCGCTCCAGCCTCGCCGACGGGCTTCGTCGGTGCCGGCGAACGCCTTACGGACTGCGTCGAAAAGCCCGGTGTAGGTCGCCAGGTTCGACCGCGGAGTGCGTCCGATCGGCCGCTGGTCCACGGTAACCAGACGGTCGATCAATTCGGCGCCCTCGACGGTCACCCCCACACTGGAGTCGGCGTCGATGTCCAGCAGTTCGGCCTCACCGTCGGCGCCGACGTCGTCGGGTTCGACGGAGTTTCCCAACTGCCTTGCCATCACATCGCCGAGCACCTTGCAGACCAGCGTCGACTTGCCTGATCCTGACACCCCCGTGACGGCAACGAACACCCCCAAGGGAATCTCGACGTCGACGTCATGCAGGTTGTGGAAAGTGATGCCGCGCAACCGCATAACGCCAGACGGCGTGCGTGCGGATCGCTGGGCGGGCGGTCCGCCGGCGAACAGGAAACGACGGGTGACCGACGACTCGACGTCCGCGAGGCCGGCCACCGGCCCGCTGTAGAGCACGTCGCCGCCCCACTCACCGGCGCCGGGGCCCACATCGACGATCCAGTCGGCGCGGCGCACCACATCCATGTCGTGCTCGACCACGAACAACGAATTCCCGGCGCGCCGGAGCCTGTCCAACACGTTGAGCAGCGGTTCGGCGTCGGCCGGATGAAGACCGGCCGACGGCTCGTCGAGCACGTAGAGGACGCCGAACAGCCCGGCCCGCAGCTGGGTGGCCAGCCGCAGACGCTGCAGTTCGCCGGGCGACACCGTCGGTGTGCGGCGGTTCAGGCTCAGGTAGCCGAGCCCCAAGTCGACCAGCACGGCGATCCGGGCCACCAGATCGGAAGCGATCATGGTTGCCACTTCGGTGAATTCACCCGACTCGGTGGATTCGTAGGCCGCGGCAAATCCCGTCCTGATCGCCGCCGGCGTCAGAACTTCAGTGAGCGCCGTCAGTGGTAGGGCCGACAGCTCGGCGATGTTGCGGCCGGCGAATGTCACCGCCAGCGCTTCGGGTCGCAGCCCGGTGCCGCCGCAGACAGGGCAATCGGTGCTGTGCACGAACTGCAACACCCGGCGCCGCATCGCCGCGCTCTGCGAGTTGGCCAGCGTGTGGCGAACGTGGCGTTCGGCGCTGGAGAAGGTGCCGTTGTAGTAGTAGTCCGCGGTGACCGGATTCTGGCTCGGATCGATCTCAACGGTCGGTTGGTCCTCGGTGAAGAGAATCCACTCCCGTTGCCGTTTGGGAAGTTTGCGCCACGGTTTGTCGATGTCGTAGCCGAGCGTGATGAGGATGTCCCGGAGATTCTGCCCCTGCCAGGCTCCGGGCCAGGCCGCCACCGCGCCTTCGCGGATGGTCAGCGACGGGTCGGGCACCAGCGTCTGCTCGGTCACCTCGTGGATGCGTCCCAGACCGTGGCATTTCGGGCACGCGCCGATCGTGGTGTTCGGGGAGAACGCGTCGGAATCCAGGCGCTCCGTGGCCCCGGGCGGATAGGTGCCGGCGCGGGAGAACAACATGCGCAGCAGGTTCGACAGCGTGGTCACGGTACCGACGGTCGACCGCGACGTCGCACTGCCGCGGCGCTGCTGCAGCGCGACCGCCGGCGGCAGCCCGGTGATGTCATCGACCTTCGGGGCGTCCTGCGGCAGCAGCAACCGGCGCGCATATGGCGCCACCGACTCGAAATAGCGGCGCTGGGCCTCGGCGTAGATGGTGCCGAACGCCAGGGACGACTTCCCGGATCCCGACACCCCGGTGAATACGACGAAGGAATCGCGGGGGGCGGCGACATCCACCGACTTGAGGTTGTGCACACGGGACGCGTAGACCCGAAGGTACGGGTCCGGCTGGTGTGCCTCTGGTCGGGTACCGCCGTCCATCTGCACCATTGTGGACGACGCGGCGGCCGGTGCGCCGTACGAGCAGCTCAGAACCCGCTGGGACCGCGCCGGCTGCGATGTCAGGAGGTGAGCGCTCCCGGTCACCGGAAACCGACCACGGCGGACTCGGCGCCCAGTCGATCAGCCGACTAGCGGCAGTATGGAGCGATGGATGTCTTGGTGGTCGGGGCCGGACCCGCCGGGTTGGCGCTGGCCGGGGCCTGTGCCCGGCTCGGACTGGCCACCGGGGTGCTCGACCCGGCGCCGGACCGGCCGTGGCTGGCGACGTACGGGCTGTGGAGTCGGGAACTCCCCGCCGACCTGCCCGAATCCGTGGTCGCGGCCCGATCGGCCGGCCGGGCGATCGCGCTGACGGAGCACACGCTGGGGTGGGAGTACGCCGTACTCGACGTACCGGCGCTGCGTGCGCACCTGACCGACCAGTTGACCGGCGTGCGAGTCCATCGCGGCCGCGCCGTGGGATCCCCGCAGCCGGGGGTGGTCGCCCTGGCGGACGGGACACAGCTGCGCGCCTCGGTCGTCGTGGACGCCACCGGCCGGTGGCGCCCGCTGGACCGCCCGTCGCCGGAACGCACCCCTGCCGAACAGACCGCGTATGGATTGATCGTCGGCGAAGATGCGGCCGCGCCATGGGTCGCCCCCGGCGATGCGCTGTTCATGGACTGGCGCGCCGATCACGGCGAAACCGGTTGGCCGACTTTCCTCTACGCCGTTCCGCTGGGTGGCGGCCGGGTGCTGCTGGAGGAGACATCACTGGCGCGTCGGCCCGGCCTGCCGCTGGCGACGCTGCGGCGAAGGCTCCACTCGCGGCTGGCGCGGCACGGCATTGCGGTCCCGGAAGACGCACGCAGCGAGAAGGTTTCGTTTCGAGTCGACCATCCCCGGCATCGCGGCCACGGCGTGCTCGGATTCGGAGCGGCCGCGCCCCTGATCCACCCGGCGACCGGATTCAGCGTGGCGGCCTCGTTGACGCTCGCCCCGCGGGTGGCCGGCGCTCTCGCGGCCGGCCTGCCCGACGGTCCGGACAAAGCGCTGGCTGCCGCCCAGGACATGGTCTGGCCGCTCGCGGCACGTGTGGTTCACCGCCTGCGGCGCATCGGTTTGGAAGCGCTGCTGCGGATGCCTCCGGGCGAGGTGCCCGGCTTCTTCGATCAGTTCTTCGCTCTGCCCGACACCGACCGCTGGACCTACCTGACTGCGCGCGACGATCTTCGCGGAAATCTCGTCACGCACGGTCGGCTCTTTCGGGTGTCGAGCGGCCGGTTGCGTCGTCGCCTCGTGCTGCCGGCCGTGCTGCCGCCACTGCGCACCAATGACACGGTGGGCTCGGCTCGATGACCGCCGGTCGCGCGGGTCGGTCGCGGGGTACAGCGTTGACCCGGCCCTCTGGTCGAAAACCCTCTCGAAGGAGACTCATGCGTCGGCGGCCGCTGCTGAATCGGGCGATCACGGGAACGGCGTTCGTCTGTGCCGCGCTGCTCGTCAGCGGTTGTGAGGCCCAGGTCTGGGGTACGCCCCCGGCCGCCGGGGACGCCCCGCAGGCGACCGTCGCCGCCCCGCAGGCCCCGCCTCCTGCACTGCCGCAAGCCCCTCCTGACCGGCCGGCCGAGTCATTCGCCGGGCTCGACGCACGGGTGCAGCAAGCCACCGCCGACGCTGCCGCGTCCGGGGCCGACATCGAGATCGCCGTATTGGACCGCAACACCGGCCAGGTCGTCTCCAACGGGGCCGACAAGCCCTTCCCGATCGCCTCGGTGGTCAAGCTGTTCATCGCCGACGACCTGCTGCTGCAGGCGTCGCAGAGCGAGACGCCGCTCTCCCCCGCCGACCGCAAGTCACTCGACGTCATGCTTCGCTCCTCCGATGACAGCGCCGCCCAGAACTTCTGGGACCGCGGCGGGCAGAACGCCGTGATCGCGCGCATCGTCGACCGGTACGGATTGACGGGCACCATGGCCCCCTACAACGGGCACTGGGATGTCACCCAAAGCACGGCAGGCGATCTCGTCCGCTACTACGACATGCTGCTGGACGGCACCGGAGGGCTACCGCCCGAACAGGCCGACGTCATCGTCGACAACCTCGCGAGATCCACTCCGACAGGAACCGACGGCTACCCGCAGCGCTTCGGCATCCCCGACGGGCTCAACGCCGAACCCGTTGCGGTCAAACAGGGTTGGTTCTGCTGCTGGAACGGCGGCAACCAGTTGCACGTATCCACCGGCGTGATCGGCCCCGACCGCCGCTACGTGATGGCGATCAGCTCGCTGGACCCGACCGATGAGGCCAGCGCCCGCGAGAACATCACCCAGGCAGTCAGGACGATGTTCCCCGGCGGCCGAATCTGACGCTACTCGATACCGTCACCGCGGCTTCGTCGGAAGGGCCTGAACGCACCGGCGCCGCAGTGCCGTTGTAGGCCAACGGGTTTGGCATCACACCATCGAGGGTCGCCGGCAGACTGCGATGGTCAGCTGGAGCCCGGGGCGTCGAGAGACGCCTCGTACGCCTTGGTCAGCCAGTACACGGTGCGATCGAGGGTCGGAAGAATATCGGTGATGGCGATCTCGCCGGCGGCGAATCTGCCGAGCAGCCCGTAGATGACATTCGACAGGATCGCATCCAGGCTGGCCACGAACTCGTCGTCCACACCGGCCAGCAGCTCCAGGCCGGCCGGGCCCACGATGTCCAGCCCACGCCGGAACAGTTTCAGCCCCCCCGGCGCCGACCGCACCCGGAAATACGCCGTGAGCATGCCGGGATGGCGCTCCCATGGCTCGAAGATGGTCCGCATCAGCCCCATCAGAGCGGCGTAGAGCGTGGTTCCCGGCTCCCGTGGCCGCGCTTGCACCCCTGAGTACCGGTGCTCGGCCAGCCAGACCTCGATGGCCGCGACGATCAGTTCGTCACGGGTGCCGTACCGCTTGTAGATGGTGGCCAGAGAAGTCCGAGCACGCCGGGCGACTTCACGAAGTTGCACCGCTTCATAGCCTTCGGTTTCGAGGATGTCCACCACGACGGCCACGATGCGGTCGTCGCCACCGCGCCCCCCGCTATCCGGGTCAGCCACCCGAACCCCCTTGCCGTGTCTGAGTAACTCAGTTACCGTACCTGGTGTAACCGTGTTACTCATTCCCGAGCGGTGTGCACGACGTGGCCCGCGGTACGAAACGAGGATCGATGGGCTCTCTGGACGGCAAGGTCGCGTTCATCACCGGTGTGGCGCGCGGACAGGGGCGCAGTCACGCGCTACGCCTGGCCGCCGACGGTGCCGACATTATCGGTATCGACATCTGCGCCGACATCGCCTCGAACGGCTACCCGATGGCTTCGCGCGAGGAACTGGACGAGACCGTCGCGCTGGTCGAGGCGCAGGGCGGCAAAATGCTCGGATCGGTAGCAGACGTCCGAGACTTCCACGCGGTGAGAACGGCCCTGGACGCCGGTGTCGAACACTTCGGTCGTCTCGACATCGTCTGTGCCAACGCCGGTATCGCCGCGATGGGCTTCCGCCAGTTGACTATCGAGGAAGAACTCGAGATGTGGACCGACGTGGTGGACGTGAACCTGGTCGGGGCGTTCCACACTGCCAGAGCCGCCATGCCGCACCTGATCGACGGTGGCCGGGGCGGCTGCATCGTCTTCACCAGCTCCACCGCCGGACTGAGGGGATTCGGCGGTATACAGGGGGGCGGCCTCGGCTACGCGGCCTCCAAGCACGGGATCGTCGGCCTGATGCGGACACTCGCGAACGCCCTTGCACCGCATAGTATTCGCGTCAACACCGTCCATCCGACCGCAGTCAACACGATGATGGCGAACAACCCCGCCATGACGGCGTTCCTGGAACATTATCCCGACGGTGGACCTCACCTGCAGAACCCGATGCCGGTCTCGCTGATCGAGCCCGAGGATGTCAGCGCCGCGATCTCCTACCTGGTCTCGGATGCCGGCAGGTACGTCACCGGCGTCACCTTCCCCGTCGACGCCGGCTTCTGCAACAAGCTGTAGGCGACGATGACCGAGACGACAACGACCGGCCGGGCCGCAGGCAAGCGCGTCCTCATCACCGGCGCCGCGAGGGGTATGGGCCGAAGCCACGCGGTCCGATTGGCCGAGGAAGGCGCCGACCTGATCCTCGTCGACATCTGCGCCTCGTTGCCCGCGGTCGAATACCCGTTGGCCACCCGCGAGGATCTCGACGAGACAGCGTCACTCGTGGCTGCATTGGGACGCCGAGCGGCCACCTACGTCGTCGACGTCCGTGACGAGTCGGCGCTGGCGGCCGCCGTCGCCGACGGTGTGTCGCAGTTGGGCGGGTTGGACGCCGCGGTCGCCAACGCCGGGGTGTTGACTGCCGGAACCTGGGACACCACTACCGCCGAGCACTGGCGCACCGTGGTCGACGTCAACCTCATCGGCGCCTGGAACACCTGCGCGGCGGCGCTGCCTCACCTAATCGAGCGCGGGGGAAGCCTGATCAACATCAGTTCGGCGGCGGGGGTGAAGGGCACTCCTCTGCACACCCCGTACACGGCGTCCAAGCACGCCGTCGTCGGGATGAGCCGCGCCCTGGCCAACGAACTCGCGGCGGTCAATGTCCGGGTCAACACCGTGCATCCGACCGGCGTCGCGACCGGCATGCGCCCCGATTCGCTGCATCACTTGCTCGCCGAAAAGCGACCCGACCTGGCACCGCTGTTCGGCAACGCGCTTCCGATCGTCATGGCCGAGGCCGTCGACATCAGCAATGCAGTGCTGTTCCTCATCTCCGATGAATCCCGGTACGTCACCGGGTTGGAGTTCAAGGTCGACGCCGGCGTCACGCTCCGATGAGCGGCACCCTGGGAAAGGACACCCTATGACCAGCGTCGAGACCGGCCGCTTGGAGCGTGGCAGAAGAGCTTTCGCCGAGGTGATGACGTTTCCGGCGCCCGACGACGCCTCCCCCGCGACGACCACCCTGCTCGACTTCGTCTACGCAGAGGTCTGGCAACGGCCGGCCCTGACCCGACGCAGCCGGCGGTTCGTCACACTGCCCTGCGTGGCCGCCGCCGACGCGGAGGGGGCGCTCCGCGATCACGTGTACGCAGCACTCAACAGCGGCGACGTATCGATCGTCGAGATGCGGGAAACCGTATTGCATTTCGCCGTCTATGGCGGCTGGCCGAAAGCCTCCCGGTTCAACATGGTGGTGGACGAACAGTGGGAGAGGATCAACCGCGAGCACGGCCGGAGCACCCCACCGGCAGAACCCCTGCTGCCCCTGCCCACCCCCAGTGATCCGGAGGCCCGGCTGAGAGTCGGCGAGCAGACCTTCAAGACCGTCAACTGTCTTCCGTATGCCCCCGGCCGCGACAATCCGTTCTCCGGTGCCGGCATCCTCAATTTCGTCTTCGGGGAGATGTGGTTGCGCCCGGGCCTCGGGATGCGGGAGCGCCGCTTGGTGACGGTGGCATGTGTGGCGTTTCAGGACGCGCCCTATCCGATTCTGAGCCACGTGTACGCGGCGCTGAAAAGTCGGGACCTTTCCTTCGATGAAATGGACGAACTTGCACTGCATTTCGCCGCCTACTACGGCTGGCCCAAAGCCAGCCATCTCAACCAGGTGATCGCCGAGCAGAAGCAGCGGGTGACCGAAGAATGGGCGGACGAAGCCTCGTGACAGACTCCGCGTCGATGCCACCCGGCGTGTTCGGTGACGTGGTGGGCCCGCTCATCGGCGGTGACCGGCTCACCACGACATCGGGCGCCCGGCACAGCCACATCTTCCCGGCGACCGGCTTGCCCAACGCCACGGTGGCGCTCGCGGGTGAGGCGGAAGTCGACACGGCGGTCGCCTCGGCCGCGGACGCTCAACGGCAGTGGCGGGAACTGCCTGTCGACCGCCGGCGCGACCTGATGATCGACCTGGCCGACGCGGTGCATGACGACCTCGAGCAGCTCGCCGAACTCAACGTGCACGACTACGCGGTACCGGTGTCCTTCGCCGGGACCGCCCTCATGCTGGAGCAGTTCCTCAGGCATTTCGCGGGTTACGCCGACAAACCCCACGGGTCGAGCACGCCGGTGAGCGGCTCGTCCGATCTCAACTTCGTGGAGCGGGAACCGTACGGCGTGGTGGCCGTTCTCGCACCGTGGAACGGGTCGCTGGCGGTGGCCGCCTCCTGCGTCGCGCCCGCCCTGGCCGCCGGAAACGCCGTGGTCTTCAAGCCCTCCGAACTGGCGCCGTTGGCGGCACGACGATTCGGTGAGCTGTGCGTCGAAGCCGGCCTGCCACTCGGTCTGGTCAACGTCATACCCGCCGCTGCCGAGGGCGGAAGCGCACTCGTTCGGCACCAGGACATCGGCAAGATCTGCTTCACCGGCGGAGGCGAGACCGCCCGACGGGTTATCCGGGACGCCGCCACGCATCTCACCCCTGTCGTCGCGGAATTGGGCGGCAAGTCAGCCGGCATCGTCTTCGACGACGCCGATCTCGAGCTCGCGGTGGCGCTGTCCGTGCACCAGGGGCTACTGATGCAGTCGGGTCAAAGCTGCGCGTGCGCCAGCCGCATCCTGGTTCATCAATCGGTCTACGACGCCTTCATCGAGAAGTTCCTCGCCGCGGTCGCCGTCGCCAAGATCGGTGACCCCTTCGACCCCACGGTCTCTTTCGGACCGGTGATCAGCGAGTCCTCAGCCGATCGCATCCTGTCCGTCATCGCCGCCGCCACGGAAGCAGGATCCGGTGAACTACTCACTGGCGGAACACGACTCGGCGGCGCTCTGGCCTCCGGCTACTACATCGAGCCGACGGTGTTCGGTGCCGTGGACAACACCTCGGATCTGGCGCAGATTGAAACCTTCGGCCCGGTGTCGTCGGTCATGCGCTTTGCGGAGGAGTCTGACGCGGTGCGCATCGCGAACGACACCCGGTACGGACTCAACGCGTTCGTCCACACCAATGACCTCAACCGCGCACATCGCGTGGCACGGCAACTGGAAGCCGGTTCGGTCTGGGTCAACCAGAACAGCCGAATCTCGCCGCAGGGGCCTTACGGCGGATACAAACAGAGCGGCTTCGGCCGAACCGGCGGCGCCGCCGGCCTGCACGAGTTCCAGCAAGTCAAGAACATCCGGATAGGTATGCGCTAGCGGCTGCCGCTCCGGTCAGGCACGGCTCGCCGGGCATCGAATGACCGGTGCTCCCCGGGTGGGCTTCCCGGTGCGGGTGGGTACACCCAAGCCCATGGCAGACCCCACGGAAGAGCAGGAACCTCGCGGCGACCAGTCAGATGATCGCCATCCCGTCGTCATCTTCGCTCCGCTCCCCGTTCTCACGGTGACGGTCGAGGACCGTTCGGGCGAAGCCGACATCCACGTCCATGCCGGAGGACAGGGTGTCTGGCAGTCGCGCATGATGTCGTCGCTCGGTGTGCCGGTCGTGTTGTGTTCGGCGCTCGGCGGGGAGACGGGTGATGTCCTCGGGCACTTGCTGCCCATCTGCGACGTCACCCTGCGCGTGGTGCCGGTCAGCGCACGAAACGGCTCGTACGTACATGACCGTCGCTCGGGCAAGCGCGAAGTCGTCGCGGAGGCCTCGGGCACTCCGCTGGACCGCCACGAACTCGACTCGCTCTACGAGCTCACTCTCACCGAGGGACTCACCCACGGCCGGGTCCTGCTGTCCGGGCCGCAGGAGAAGGACGTGGTGCCCGCCGACCTCTACCGGCGACTGTCCACCGATCTGGGCGCCAACGGCTGCAAGGTGGCCGCCGACCTTTCCGGCGACCGGCTCGAAGCGGTGCTCGCCGGCAAGCCGGACCTGATCAAGGTCAGCCACGAAGAGCTCCTCGACGACGGGCGGGCGAAGTCCGACGACGCGCAGGATCTGGTCGCGGCCATGCACTCCATGCGAGACGAGGGTGCGGGCACGATCGTGGTGTCGCGGGCGGGTTCGGCGCCGGCCCTCGCCCTGCTCGACGACCGTGAACCCGACGGCGGCGGACCGCGCGGCGGTGACGTCGTCGAGATCTGCATGCCGGCGTTGGAGCCGGCGGATTCGGCGGGCGCCGGGGACTCCATGACCGCGGGCATCGTCGCCGCGCTGGCGAGCGGTCGCCCGCTGCCCCGGGCGTTGCAGATCGGCGCGGCCTGCGGAGCGCTCAACGTGGTGCGGCACGGGCTGGGTACCGGCGGTGCCCGGGCCGTCGAGACACTCGCCGAACGGGTGGAGCTGCGCCGATGGACGAAGTGACCGTCCCGATTCAGGAGGTTGGCTCGTGCCCCTCGCACTCGTGACCAACGACGACGGGATCGACTCCGCAGGCTTGCACGCTTTGACGTTCGCAGCGCTGGACGCCGGGTTGGACGTCATCGTGGCCGCGCCGGCCGAGCAGGCCAGCGGCGCGAGCGCCGCGCTCAGCGCCGTCCGCCGCGACGGTCGCACGGTCGTTGAGCCCCGGCAATTGCCCGGCCTCGACGTGCAGGCGTGGGCGGTCCACGCCCAACCGGGACACATCGTCGCCGCCGCCCTGAACGGCTGGTTCGATCCGCGTCCGGATCTCGTGCTGTCCGGAATCAACCACGGCGCCAACGTCGGCCGGGCCGTCTTGCACTCCGGCACCGTCGGCGCGGCACTCACCGCCAAGATCAGCGACACCCGCGCCCTGGCGGTCTCGCTGGACGTCGCCTTGAATCCCACCGGCGAGCGGCACTGGAGAACAGCGGCCGGACTGCTCGCACCGGTGCTGGATTTGCTGTTCGATACACCCGCGGGCACCGTGCTGTCCCTCAACGTCCCCGATCGGCCCGCGGCGGAGGTGGGTCCGATCCGCCACGCGCGGCTGGCCCGGGGCGGGGCGGTGCAGACCCGGGTCGAGGAGGTGCGCGACGGCGGCGTGCGCTTGAGTGAGGTGGAGGTGTCCGACGAGCCGGAAGAGGGCACCGACAGCGCACTGCTCGACGCCGGGCACCCGACACTGACCGAGCTGCGGTCGGTCGAGGCGGATGAGGGCGGGATCGTCGCCACATGGTTGGCGGCACAGCCCGGTCAAGATCGCGGATAGCGGTCGGCCGATCACCGGCCCGCGGCGTGGCAACACAGTTCACAGCTGTCACATTGTTAACCTCCCTCGGTGCGTGAGACGCCGGGAACCAGCAGCGGACAGCGCCCGCGTCCGGTGACCCGCCGCGACGCGCTGCGCTACGCCGCCGCAGCGTCCGCGTTGGCCGGGCTCGGTGCCGCGTCGGCAGCCGCGGGCATGCCTGCCGCGTCGGCCGCCGCTCCGACCCTGATCGACTACGCGATGCGCCAGATCCCGGCCCAAGACATCCGGGCCGCCGGCCACGCCGGGGTCATCAACTACGTGTCCACATCCCGGCCCGGCTCCAACTTCGGCGCCAAGCCGATCACCCTGCCCTACGCCAAGTCTCTGACCGCCGCCGGTCTGGTCATCGTCAGCAACTACCAGTACGGCAAGCCGGGTGGGACAGCCCCTTCGGATTTCACGCGCGGATACGCCGGCGGCGTCGCCGACGCACGCACCGCCTGGCAGCTGCACACCGCGGCAGGCGGCGGGCGGAGCGCGCCGATCTACTTCAGCGTCGACGATGACATCGACCGCCACGCGTGGGACACCCTCGCACTGCCGTGGTTCCGCGGGATCAACTCGGTGCTCGGCGTGCAGCGCACCGGCGTGTACGGCGGGATCAACACCTGCCAGTGGGCCGCATCCGACGGTGTCATCGGGCGGTCAGGCACGCCGGGTCGCGTGTGGGCGTGGCAGACCCGGTCCTGGTCGCGCGGTCAGATCTACCCCGCCGCGGTTCTCTATCAGCGGATCATCGACACCGCCTCGAATCCCGGCCCGGTAGTCGGCGGCATCCGCGTCGATGTCAACGACGTGCTGGCCCAGGACTGCGGCCAGTGGAATCTTCATCCGTAGCAAAGCGTCTCGCTCGTCGCTCAGCGGCGTGGTGTCGTCGTGACGTGCACGTGGTCGTAATGCCCGTAACCGGATCCCCGCGGACCGCCCGGCGTGTAGTACGTGCCGCGCCAGATCACGTCCTGTAACCCGAAGCGTGCCGCGTTGGCCATCATGAAGGCGAGGATCTCGTTTCCGAGCGCGATGCCCTCGGGGCTGTCGTGGTTGGGAATCATGATGTCGATCGCCAGTCCGCTCGGATGCCACGGCTTCGAGTCCGGCCGCACTCCGTCGATGTCGGCGATCTGGGGAAACCGTGCGCTGACGGCGCGGGCAGCCAGAATGGTGTTGGGCTGGAGCCCGGCCTCCGACGCGACACCGACCGGCAACGCTTCCGGGAGGTCCGGGACCGCCGCGGGCGGTGGAGCGACGTCGCCGGGGGGGACGCCGGGAATCGCGGCCAGCGGCGGGTCTGCCGGACCGGACGCATTCGGGGCCGGAGGCAGCACTGCCGCGGCATTGTCGATCACCGCCTGCTGGCGCGGTGTCAGCGCCGCGTACTGCGCCTCCGCGGCAAGTATCTGACGTTGCAGGTCAGCCCACTTGGTTTCGAGGTCCGCGCGCACCGCAGCGGACTGCTCGGCCGCGGCGCGAGCTTCGGCGGCCGAGCGGTCCGAGGCCTGGGCAGCGGCGGCCGCGCGCTCACGTGCGGTCTTGAAGGCCGTCATCTGAGCGGCCATCTCGGCGGCCACCGCACGCTCCACCGCCAGCTCGTCGATGAGCTGCTTCGGGGAGGACGCGCCGAGCACGGCCGACACCTGGCCGGTGCGACCACCCATATAGGTCATCGCCGCGACCCGATTCACCGCGGCCTGATAGGGCGCCAGCTTCGCGTTCGCGGCGTCCAGCGCTTCCAGATCGCCGCGGTGCCGCTCTTCGGCCGCGGTCTGGTCCGCCTGTTTGGCGTCTGCGTCGTGTTGCGCGGCGGTGACCGCCTCGCGGCTCTGCACCGCCTGACGCGACAATTCGTTGAGCCGGGACAGCGCGTCTGACGCCGGGTCGGCCGCCACGGCGCCGATCGACACCGCAAGCGCCAGGACCGTCGCCGCGGCACCGTAGGCCGTCCGCCGAACCCAAAGGCGCGCCGCGGTGATTCGGATGATCACGATCCTTCTCTGCAGAGACCGGTGCCGGTCCGGCTGTCGAGTCTTGGTGAGGGTACGAACTGGCACCGACGATGTCCACCCAGCTAACTTGCACCCCGTCCCGCTGTCCGCAGCAGCCTCGGCCCTCACCGTCGCTGCCGGTGGGAATGCCGCGGGCCGGGTTTCGGTTACACGCCGAATCTCGACTTTCCTCCTAGGATGGACATGTCCCACAGGGTGGCGGATCGCGCTGGCCGGAGATACCACGCAGTCAACAACTAACGGACCGAACATGGCATTGAATCGGTGATCGTCGAGGGCTCACCCGATGCGGTCGGGCGGGCGTTCGATGTCTCGGTGCGTGACTACCGGGGTCGGACAGGGCGACTCTTCTATGCGTCACCGCATCAGCCGGCGGTGCCCGAGCACCTGCGCGGCGAGGTGTCGGAAATGGGCCGGATCCTCGGTTACCTCCCGCACCGCATCTCGCGACCCGACCACATCCCGCTCGATGTTCCCGATCGGGGCCTGGCTCCCGACGCCCTGCTGAACACCTACAACGCCGACGATCTGAACCGGGCCGGATTCACCGGTAAGGGCACCACCATCGTGGTCTTCGCCTTCGACGGGTTCCATCAGTCCGACCTCGACACGTTCGCCACCATGTTCGGCTTGCCGCAGTTCACGCCGGAAGTCGTCGGCGGATCCCCCGGCGAGCCGCGAGGCGAGCTGTCGATGGATCTTCAAGTGGCACATGCCATTGCACCCGACGCCCGCAAGGTCGTGGTGAACGCCCGCCCGACCGTCGAGGGCGACGGCGGATATCGCAAGATCGGCGAGATGCTAGAGGACACCGACCGCCGGTTCCCGGGGGCGGTGTGGAGCTTCTCGATCGGCTGGGGCTGCGACAAGCTCATCACCGCCGCCGACCTGGCCCCGGTGCGGTCGGCGCTGCGCATCGCCCAGTCGCACGGCACCACCGCGTTCAACGCCAGCGGTGACCTGGCCGGCATGGAATGCCGTGGCGGACAAGACTGGTCGTCACCGCCGAGCGAACAGGACATCGGCCTCGACTCGATCGCGTCGCTGCCCGAGATGACCAGTGTCGGAGGCACCACCCTGTCCACTGACGCGGACGGGACCTGGGTGTCCGAGCAGACCTGGTTCGACGTGCCGCTGTCCCAGGGCACCGGTGGCGGCGTCTCGGCGCTGTTCGACATGCCGCCCTGGCAGCGTGCGGCCGCGGGCGCGGTACCGGCCGACCGCCGCAGCGGCAAGCGCATGACCCCGGACATCGCTGCCGTCGCCGACCCGTTCACCGGCGTGAGGATCGTGCTCAACGATCAGGTGCTCGTCGGCGGCGGCACCTCACAGTCCGCGCCGATCTGGGCCGGTTTGACCGCCGTCATGAATCAGTATCTGACCGAACACGACGGCTCCCTCATCGGTGACATCAATCCGCTGCTGTACCGCGTCGCCGAGGGCGCTCCACGCCCCGCCTACCGGGACATCACGTTGGGAGGCAACGCCGTCGACAACGCCGGTCCCGGTTACGACCTGGTCACCGGGCTCGGCACCCCGGATATCGACAACCTGGTGCGCAACCTCCAGATCGCCCAAAAGGTGCAGGCCTGATGAGCGCGCCTTCGGCGATGGTGGAGTGTCCGGTCTGCCAGATGGACGTTCCCGCAGGCGAATACTGCGGACTGTGCGGTGTGCCGCTGGCCGAACACCACAAAGGCGACGGTCCCCGCTGGCTGCGTGCACGCGCGTTCAGTGCCGCCCCCGGACAGCGGCTGTTCACGCCGGCGCTGACCAGTTCGCTGTTCCCGCACCTGACACCGCGGTCGCGCACGGTGTTTCTGATGGGTCTCGGCCTGCTCGCCGCCGCACTCGCCGTCGCCACGCTTCTACGGATGCCTGCCGCACTCACCGCGATCGCCTCACTCGGTCTTCCGCTGCTGTTTGTCCTCTATCTCCGGGAATCCGATGTGTTCCGGGATCTTCCGCGCAGCCCACTGGTACTGACGGCGGTCCTGGGAGTCATCTTCGGCGTCGGGTGGGCATTGTTGACGGGCGCGGCGGTCGCCCGCGCCTATGGTGTCCCGCTCGGCGCGGGCATCGCCGGGACGCGAATCCTGCGCGACGGAATCGGGGTGCCGCTGGGCAGCATGCTGCTCATGCTGTTCCCGGCCCTGCTGACCCGCTGGTCGTGGCGCGGCCGCCGAGCAGCGTTGGACGGCTACGTGATCGGCGCGCTGGGCGCTCTGACGTTCACCGCCGCCGCCACCTTGACCCGGTTGGCGCCCCAGGTCACCACCGGAATGATCAACCGCGTGCGGCCGCTGGACGGCCTGCTCGTCGAGGCCGGGATCCGCGGCATCGCGATGCCGCTGACCGCCGCGGCCGTCGGCGGCCTCGTCGGCACCGCACTCTGGTTCACCCGGCCGCCGACCAAGGCCCACCAGCACCGAGGCTTCGTGCGCACGACCCTGATCCTGATCGCGGTCGTGGTGGTCGTCATCTATGCCCTGCTGGGGATGGCCGACGTGGCCCGGCTTCCCCAATTGGCGCAACTGGCAGTGCATTTGATGCTGGCGGCGATGGCGTTGTTCGCACTGCGGATCGGATTGCATCTGGCGCTGCTGCACGAGGCGCACGACGAATCCGACGTCGACGAGCCCATTCTGTGCGTCGAGTGCAACCATGTGGTGCCCGATGCGCCGTTCTGCGCCCGGTGCGGTGCTGCGATGCAGGCGTGCTCACAGCGGTCACGCCGGGCCCGCCGCGAGCATCGTCCCATCCGGCTGGCCGAGGACCCGGCGGCCGGAGAAATCGTCGTCGGATTGTTGCCCGGTTATTCGATCCAGTCCGGCACCTTCACGGCGGACCGGCCGTCGACGTCGTCGTTCCGCACCGTGGCGCTGGCGCTCGGAGTCTCCGTCGTGGTGCTGGCCGGTGGATTGGTCGGGCTGTCGGGCCTTCTTTCGAAACCCGCGCCAGGTATGTCTGTCCACCCGATTGCGGTAGTCCACCGATGAACCGGGCGGTAGAGATCAACCCGCGCTTCACCGCCGCGGACGGGGCGTTCTCGGTGTCGTATCCGTCCGAAGGATCCGCCTACCAGGTGACCACGCACACCGACGGGGTGACCGCGGTGCTGCAAGCCGGTGACGGAGGCACGATGCGGTTGTTCAGCCTTCCCGCTGGTGGGCGCAGCGCGCAGGAGATCGCCGTCGAGTTGGTGAACAAGACCTTTCCGGACACCACGACCGCCTACGAGATCCCGAACACGATGGTCGGCTATCACCGTGGATTCGGGTTCACCGCCGATTTCTGGCCCCAGGGTGCGATGAGCAGTTCGACCAGGATGCGCGTCATCGTGATGGTCGCGGTGAAGAACGATCTGGCGCTGATCGCGGGAGCGGTGGGTCCGTACCGCGCGTTCGGACCCGACTTCGGTTCCGGTAAACCCTCGGCGGCCAACCTCCAACTCGCGCTGGATATGGGCAAGTACGTCAACAGCTTCAGCTGGCGCGGCGACCCGTCCCGCTGAGTTCCCCCGGGGGCGCCGGCGACGTCCAGGCCTTTAGCGGGCGGGAAGACGCGCCGCCCACGATTGGCCCGGGCCCAGGGTCTTCTTGGTGCCCCTCACGCACACCTCGATCGGGTCGGCTGCGCACGGCAACAGCCGCAGCCGCGCATGTTTGTGGGTCAACTCGATGTCCACCGGCTGATCGCGGTAGATGATCTCGAACGACGCCCGGCCGATCTCGTTCGGCAGCATCGGGTTGAGGTGAAGCACGTCGCCCCGTGTCTCCACACCGGCGTAGCAGCGCAGCACTATGTCGGCCGTTCCGGCCATCGCCCCAAGGTGGATCCCTTCGCGAGTCGTTCCGCCCTGAGTGTCCTGCAGGTCTGCCTTGAGGGCTTCGGTGAACAACGACCACGACTGGGCGACGTCGCTTTGGGCCAACGCCCAGCTGTGGGTGACCCTGCTCAGCGTAGAGCCGTGCGTCGTGCGCGCCTCGTAGTACTTCACCGTGCGCTGCACGAGATCTGGATCAAGGGAGTAACCCATCTGGTTGAACAATTCACGCAGTTCTTCGGTGGAGAACAAACAGAACAGCATCACGACATCGGCCTGCTTGGACAACTTGTATCTGTTCGTGGAGTCGCCTTCTGCCTGCAGGATCAGGTCCATCCGCCCGATGTTTCCGTAGCGCTCGCGGTAGCTCTCCCAGTCGAGTTCCTGCAGCGCCTCGTATCCTTCGAACTGACTGATGACGCCTTCGTGGAACGGCACCCGCATCCGTCGGCTCACCCGCTGCCAGTGCTCGCGTTCTCCCGGCCTGATGTCCAGTCGGCGCCACAGCGGGACACAGTCGCAGCCGACCAGCAGGTCGACCGTGTCGACTGCCCGTGCTGATACCCAGGCCGCCAACACATTTGTGTAGGCGTTGTTCCGGACACCCAGGCCCGGGGCATCCGGGTAGCCGTCGTGATACTCGTCGGGTCCCATCACGCCGCTGATGTTGTACCGGTCATCGACCGGATCGTGAACTGCCATGCTGGCGAACAGCCGAGCGACCTCCACGATGAGCTCGGCGCCGTAGTCCTCGAGGAAGCCCTTGTCGCCGGTCGCCTGGTAGTACTGCCACGCGCTGTAGGCCACCGCCAGGCCGACATGACGCTGTCGATGGGAATTGTCCGGCATCCATTGGCCATTACGGAGATTCAACAGCTCGCTCGGCGTCTCGTCGCGGCCGTCGCTGCCCGACTGCCAGGGGAACATCGCGCCATCAAAACCGTTGGTCCACGCCAAATCCCGCGCTGCGGGTAGCCTCCGATATCGGTACAGCAGAAAGCAGCGGGTCAGTGCCGGCCTCCGCATGGTCAGCAACGGATAGACGTAAAGCTCGTCCCAGAAGATGTGTCCGCGATAGCCCTCGCCGTGCAACCCGCGCGCGGGCAGGCCCGCATCGAGATCGGTGTCGGCCGCGACGACCACCTGCAGCACGTGAAAGATGTGCAAGTTGAGTGCCAATGCCTGCTCGAACCCGATCTCCAGGCCGATGCCGAACCGCTGCCAGATGTCCCGCCAAACGGTGCGTTGCCCTTCCAGGAGGTCATCGAACCTTCCCGCGCGTGCGATGCGCTTGTCCACATCCAGTGCTGCGGTGGAGATGGCGCTGTCGCGCGAGGTCGCCACGGCCACGGTCTTCTCGACAGTCACCGGGACGCCGGCCCGGAGGACAATGGTGAACGCATGGCCGGCACGGCTTTCCTCAGCGATCGGCCGCCGGTCTGCAACATTTTCGGCGGGGCCGACGCGATGCCGCGCCGCCACCGCGATGTCGATAACCGATTGGTTGGTCCGCACCTCGAGGCGCACTGTGTTGTCGTTGACGACCGTCGAGCCGACCGATTCGAGATGCTGCGACGTGAGTTGAAGATCGGCAGCGACATTTCGGTTCGCGACTGCGCCATTGATGACGGACTCCACAGTCGCCTCGCCCGACCAGTCCTCGGCCTCAATCGTGACTTCCAAGGCGGCGGTGTGCGTTTCACATAATGAGACGATCTGACGCGATGTGATCTTCGTGGTTCGTCCGTCGTGATCGCGATACCTGTTGACGCGGGTCAGCATTCCGGCACGCAGATCAAGGTCCTGGTGGTGGGAGAGCATTTCAGGAATACCCGGACGCAGCACAGGCCCGTCGGCCGTTTGGACCGTCAGGTATGTCCAGTCAGGCGTGTTCACCAGGTGTTCGGTCTCCATCGTTCGCGTGCCGATGGTGCTGATGACCCGGTTGTAGATCCTGGCGACGTAGGTACCCGGGTAGTGCACGCCGTCGGCGATGGAACCCGGTACCGAGCCGCGCGTCGCCCAGTACCCGTTGCCGAGCGTGCAGAGCGCCTCGCGTGTTCCCTCAAGCAGTGGGTTGAAGTCCTCGTACACGAGGTGCCAAGCATCGGAGCTGGTCCTGTCGGCACCGCCGATCCACTTGCCGGCCTGCCCGCCGTCACGCACCACCGCGTCGAGTTGATCGAGGCTGGTGAGAACGAGATGGGCGCCCGCTGCGGCCAGCTCGGCGCCGTGTCCCACCCGGTCGACTCCCACGACGAGCCCGAAACCACCTGCCACACCTGCCTTCACGCCTGCGATGGCGTCTTCGAGGACGACGGCGTCGGCCGGTTCCACACCAAGGTGATCTACAGCCTCGAGGAACATCGCAGGGTCGGGCTTGCCCCGCAACCCGAGCCGCGCGACGTCGGACCCATCGACGATGGTGGTGAACATGCCAGAAAGGCCGGTGGCGTCGATGACGGCCCGGCCGTTGCGGCTCGCGGTGACGAGCGCGGTGGGAATGCCGCGGTCGAGGAGTTTGGCGAGAAGATCGGCGGCATCGGGGAACACCGTGACCCCGGTGCGGGCGATGGCTTCGGCAAACAGCTGCTGCTTACGTTCAGCGAGCCCGTGAACGGTCATCCGATCCGGGCCGTCGTCCGGGCTGCCCTCCGGCAGTTCGATGCCGCGGGCGGCCAGGAAGGCCCTGACACCGTCCTCGCGTGTGCGGCCGTCAATGTAGGTGAGGTAGTCGCGTACCGGATCGAACGGCGGTTGACCGGGTGTTCCGATCCGGGTCAGCACCTCGTCGAACAGGGCTTTCCATGCCGCGGCGTGAATCTTCGCGGTGTCGGTGACCACGCCGTCCATGTCAAAAACGAACGCGTGGTAACCCGGTTTATCGCGGGGCGTGGTTGCCGCCATATGTGTCGAGTGTATTGACGGCATGCCCGGCCGACTTCGACCCGCCGGGGCAAAAAGCACGGTCTCGGATGCTTCTTGTCTGCCAGGTGCTCACACCGGCTGAGGCACCGCTGCGGCGCCGTAGAAGCGGCCAAGGACCGCATTGTGTAGTGGGCCATTGGTGGCGACGGCGGTCTTGCCGTGTGGTCCGGGCGAACCTTCCAGGTCTGTGAATGTGCCGCCGGCCTCACGCACCAGGACGTCGAGGGCCGCGAACTGCCGGGTGGACGCTTGCGCAGCCAATGCGATGTCGGCGACTCCCTCGGCCACCAGGCAGTACGAGTAGAAATCGCCGTAACCGCGTGCCTGCCAGACGTCGTCGGTCAGGACGATGAAGCGCTCGCGCATGCCGAGAATGCCCCATCCGGCCAGACTGGAGAAGGTCAGATTGGCTGTCCCCAAGTCATCGATCGCCGATACAGCCAGCCGTCGCGTCGGCTCAGTCCACCGCGTTGCGAACGCGCCTTGCCCGGCTGCTGCCCACCACCGCCGACGCAGAGCGGGGGCGGCGACGACACCCACGGTTGGCACGCCGTCGACTATCAGGGCGACAACGGTGGCCCAGAAAGGTACCCCGCGGAGGAAATTCCTCCTGCCGTCGAGCGGCTCGATGACCCAGCGTCGTCCGGCTAACAGCTCTGGGCCGCGGATCGTTTCGTCGAGAATCGCATCTTGCGGTCGCTTCATGGCCAGTCTTCTGCGGAGAGCGACGTCGACGTCGCGGTAAGCATCTGTTAGTGGCTCGTCCTCCAGCCTGGCCTTCGCGTAGAGATCCACGGCCGTAAACCGAGGCATCGTCATCGATTCGGCCTCGTCTGCCAACGACAGCGCGAGAGCCAGGTCATCTGCGGTGTTATTCATGCCGGTCCTCACCATCGAAAGGGCATTTGGGCTGCTTGGATGGCGCCCCAGCCGCTAGAAGCGCCGCCCCTCATCAGGGCGACATGGTGCCCCGCCGAGACGGCGGATACCTCCGTCTGGCGCGGTGAATTTCTGGCGGCGAATCAGCCTCGTGTGCCATGCACAGTGCACGTGCGCCAATTGGTTCGGCAGAATTGCCGCGGAAGGTGGGGTGGTGGGAATCGTTGTGTAGCAGACGTTCACCAGCACATTCGACCTGGCAGGCCGAATTGGGCGTGCGCAGTTGCTGCTGCCGGTGCCATTTCCCCCAGGCCCGCCCAACCTAGCCTGAAGTACCGACACTCCCGCTACGTTGTCCACTGTTCAGGAGCACATCATGACCGCCACATATGCGTTGGCTGCGCGGCTCGTGGCCAAGCCCACCAAGTCGCAAGAGGTTGCGGATTTGCTGTCCGGCGGTCTCGCGGATGTCGAGCAAGAACCGGGCACTACTGCGTGGTTCGCTGTTCGCTTCGGGTTGCTCGAATTCGGTTTGTACATGGTGTTTCCCGATGAGGTCGCCAGGAAGGCTCATCTGACCGGGAAGGTTGCCGCAGCACTCAAAGCCAATGACCATCTCTTCGAGGAAACCCCGGTACTCGAAACAGCCGATGTCCTCGCCGCAAAGCTCCCGGCCGGTGCCCCTCGGCACGAGGACAGCCCGACCGCAACGCACTGAGCCGTTTCCGTGCTTTCGCCCGCCGCCGGAGGGCTGCGGGTCTGCGCGTCAGGTGTGCTGTTTCGCCTTCGCGAACTGGGCCACTATTGCGGCGCAGAAAGCCGGTAGGTCGTTGGGTGATCGACTGGAGACGAACTGACGATCGATCACCACCTCCTCATCGACGACGTCCGCTCCCGCTCGCCGGAGGTCCGTTCGGATGCTCGGCCATGACGTGATCCTCACTCCCTGGATGACGTCCGCTTCGGCGAGAGTCCACGGACCGTGGCAGATCACTCCGATCGGTTTGCCAGTGTTCGCGAATGCCTTGACGAAGCCGACCGCGTCGGCGTTCATTCGCAGTTGGTCAGGGTTGACCGTTCCGCCCGGCATCAGGAGCGCGTCGTAGTCGTCAACGCACACGTCGGCGACAACGCGGTCGACGGGAAAGGTTCCGGCCGACTCCATGTCCGATTGCCGAGCCTGAATCTCGCCGGGATGCAGCGAGATGACCTCGGTCATGGCACCCGCGCCGTGCAACGCCCCGCGGGGTTGCTCGAGTTCGATCCGCTCGACTCCGTCGGCGGCCAATATGCCGACGCGCTGGCCTCGAAGTTCCTGTGTCAACAGATTCTCCCCAGTGCTCGTCGGCCTACGCGGCCTCGACGACGACGGTGCCGTCGTCCGAAATCGTGATGACCACGTCCATGTCATCGGAATCGTCGATGATCGTGAGCAGCTCTATCACGGCATTGCGTAGTTCGGGTGCGTCCATGTTCTGAACGGTTTCACGGTTGTCCGGGTTACCTCCGGGCGCCGCTAAATCTGTGGACTGGTTCTCGGTTTGGGTGTCGGTGGTCTGCTGGTTTTCTGTGCTTTTAGCCATGCGGTCAACGGTATTCACTCGTTCGTCGGCAGTGGTCGACCCAGCAGGTCGATTCTGAGCCCCCGAACTTGTCACGAGGAATCACTTCGGTCCTGACCCTCTGCTAAAAGCAGTGTTTCCCAGGATAATTCGCTGACAGCCTGCCGCACGACTCGCTGACTCGAGGATCGCCAGGCTGCTTATCCTGCCAACGCGTACGAGGTCCCGACCGCATTCGGCACGAACGCGGCGGGCAACGCGGCGGCAAGGCGGTGCTGGGCCTTCCAGCCGGTGCAGTGCGCGGGGACCAGCAGGTCGGGCGCCATGTCGGTGAAGGCGGCGACAGTGGGTTCGATGATGGGTTCGAACGCCGGGCCGGTGAGGTGGAAGCCGCCGAGCAGTGCGTGCAGTCGATCCACGCCGGTCAACCGCATCGCGTGGCGGGCGATGTTCACCGCGCCGGCGTGGCCGCATCCGGTGATGACGACGAGCCCACGTCCGCGGACGTGCACCACCAGCCCTTGCTCGTCGAGGATCAGCGGGTCGGGTTCCCAACGCCCGTCATGCCACGCCTCGTGATTCGGCATGCCGCGCTCGAAGTCGGTGGTGCGGTCGACCTCTCCAGTGATCAGCACCGACTTGTCCAGCAGCAGCGAAGGTTGCCGCCGTTCGATCACCTCGAATCCCTCGGCCTCCAGGGCCGAGCGGCTCAGGGTTGGCATCGTCCAGTGGTCTTGGTCGGGTAGCGCCAGGCGGCGCCGGCTCCACACCAGAGGGTGAACCGTGAGCGGCATCCCGCTTCGTCCGCGCAGCCGGGCCAGGCCGGGAAAGCCGCCGGCGTGGTCGAAGTGGCCGTGGCTGAGCACCAGCACCTCGATCGGGGTCACGTCCAGGCCTAGGCGCTCAATGTTGGTGGCCATGCCTTCCGGGGAGACCCCGGTATCGAACAAGACTGTGTGGGTGGTGTTTCCGCGGCGAGTCGAGACGAGCGCCGAGAATCCGTGCTCAGCGACCAAACCAGGTACTGTGCGACCGTCTACGTATTGCGGAGCCGCAACCTCGGGTACCCGGGTGAACGAGGTGCGGCGGGCGGGTCCGGTATCGCCCATCAGCGCGTCGTAGCTGTTGTCCATCAGGGTGGTGACGATTACCTCATCGACCGGTTCCAAGGCGATCGGGTCCACCGCCGGGCCTTCTGCTCGGCGCGGGCTGGAAGCCGCCACCTCGTCGGCGAGCCCGCTGCCGTTACCGCACATGATTTCAGTGTGCGCTTCGTGAACCTCGACGGGTAGGTGTCAGTACGCGGCGTCTGCCAGTGGGATGAGATGTCGGACCGGCACTGGATCATTCCGCTCGGGCCGACCGAAACACGAGCCCGAACTCGTCGAGTGCGACTACGGTGCTGTCGGTCGCCGCGACGGCGTCCACCCGGATCGCTGCGGCAGGACTACGGCTCTTTACCAACGCATCGATGTCGCGCCAAATGGTCTGGCTGAGTTGTCGTCCCGACCGGCGATCGACCAGCAGGGCTGCACTGACGAACCCGACGGTTTCCGTCAGCCAAGGCACGACTGTGTCTTCATATCCGGCGATCGCCTGGTCGAGGACGGCCGGATCCGTCTGATAGACGGTGTGGCGCACGCCCGCTCCGGCCTCTTCTCGCCCGACCCGAGTCACGCTCGCCCTCCGGAAACGTTCGACCGAGGCGGTGCCGAGCGCGAGGCGGATCGCCTCGTCGCGGACACCGGCCTCTACGCGTTCGCTTTCTCGCATGGCGTCGTGTGAGACCCAGAACGACTCGAGGACCGCGACCGCCAGGTCGGGAGATACCTGAAGCGACATTCCTCTCTCGCCAGGTTCTGACTCGAGGCTCGATCGGCCGTCAGAAGCGAGGTATGCGATTGCGTCGTCAATCCGTTCAGGGTCGGCGGTGATCAGCGTGTACCGAACATGCATCCGTGGCTCCTTCAGTCGTCATGACGACGGGGACTGTGCCGCCATGAGGACGGCAAGCGTTCGTTCGGCTGCCTGCTTGGAGGACGCCGGATTCTGGCCGGTGACAAGGTGCCCGTCCACCACCACGTGCGGACGCCAGGGCGGCCCCTGGTCGAAGTCCGCACCCTCCTCGCGCAGTCGGGTCTCCAAGAGCCACTTCGCACGGTCGGCCAGACCCGCTTGTCGCTCCTCCTCGTTCGTGAAGGCGGTCACCCGTCGGCCGGCGAACAGCCAGGCGCCGTCCACGCGGCGGCCCGCCAGCAATCCGGCCGGCCCGTGGCAGACCGCAGCGACGACACGTCCGGTGGCGAACAGACCGGTCAAAATTCGGCCGAGCGGTCGACAGTCCGGCAGATCTTCCATCGGCCCGTGGCCGCCCGGAATGAAGACGGCGTCGTAGTTGCCGAGGTTGTCGGCGGCGTGCTCCAGCGACATCGGCGCGGCGAGCTCGTGCTCCAGCGATTCCAAGTAGCTGCGAAGCTCGGCGGCACGCTCTTCGCCGCCGGCCCGGTCGGGCGCCAGGCTGACCTGGTCGACGGTCGGCCGGACACCACCGGGGGTGGCGATGTCGACGTCGACCTGCGCGTCGCGGAAGGTGCGATGGGGCTCGACGAATTCTTCGGCCCAGAATCCAGTGGGATGGCGGGTGCCATCAGACAACGTCCAGTGATCGCTGCCGGAGAGCACAATCAGTATTCGAGCCATCGAGTACCTCCTTTGATGATCCGACCGTCTTCGTCGACATGCTGCCTCTGACATTGCCTCGGGTCTTGGACACACAGGTGCGAAAACTGTCGGCTTCGCTAGACCTGAGGGTCCTTTGCGGCGCTCTCGATCTGCCAGAACAGGTGCTCCATCGAGTCTTACTCACCACAGGTTGGTGCGGTGCAACGCAGAAGCGGGCATTCTCCGGTGGAACCGTCGTCTGTGGAACAGACAGTTGGAGATGACCCGATGGATGCTCCGGAGTTTTATCGCGAAGTCGCCGAGCGCACGATGCTCTCGAAGGGAGAGGCAGCCGATCTGACCCGCGCGGTACTTGAGGTCTTGTCGATGCGAGTCAGCGCCGGAGAGGTAAAGCACCTCATCCGAGCGCTCCCCGAGGACCTCGTCAACTCGGTGCGATGGAACAGCAAAGGTCCGGAGCTGTTCGACCTGGATGATCTGATCGTGCGTGTCAGCGGCCGCACCAGACTGACCAAGGCCGAGACCATGACCGGTGTGGAGGCGGTCCTGCTGACGTTGCGGGAGGCGGTTGACCGCAAAGAGTTCAACGACTTCATGTCACAGCTCCCTGTGGACTTCACCAGGCTGCTCACCTCGCCTAATCCGCCATAGCCGGTGTAGCGCCTCCTGCGTTGGCGCAACAGCCTGTCGATGTAGGTTGCGGAAGACCGATGACATGGAGAGGGCGCGGCGCATCAGGTGAACCTGACGATTAATTGATGCATCCTGTGGTTCTAAAGGGTACGCCGTCGACCCCGGCGACACCGATTTACAGTTGGCGACAATAACTTTCGCCCGTGACTATCGCCACGCCGAAGGCACCTGGCCCACTGCGATTGCCTACCTGGCCGCGCTCGCGGACAAGATCAGGCCGGCAGTCTAACGAGGCACCGTCGCCGCACGGACCAGCCGCGTCGGCAGCGTGGGGGTGGCGGGTTGCCATACCCACCGCGACTCGTACGGCCAGGCATAGACCGGCGCGCCGTCCCGAATGAAGCGCAGGAGTTCAGGTTGCTCGAGTTCACTCGCGGACCAGGCGTACAGACGCTGCAGGCGGGGCACGATGACGCCGTAGTCGAGCAGCCGGCTCAGCCGGTTCTCATCAGCGAGATAAACCTTGACCTCTCGATCGGCGGGATAAACCGTCGGCACCACCTTGCTCAGGGACATGAACAGTCCGACAGCACCCAGGCGGGGATCACCGAGAACGCGCGCCACGGAGCTGAGTGGGCCCAACGCCATCTTGGGCGCCGCGGCCAGTGCGTGCGCGAACAGCACCCGCACCAGCGTCACATTGAGGAAGAATCGCTCCGCCTCATTCTCCTGGCGCGCGGACGCTTCGTGGTCGACGTAGGCAGCGACGATGCTCTTGTTGTGTGCCCGGTACCAGTTGCGGCCCGTTGGAGACTGGACGAAGTCCGTCCACGGCGCGATCGTCGGTGACGATGGTGCGCCGCCCGCGCCGCCCGCACCCGCGACCGCCTCACACTGGTCGCGCAGCAACCGTTCGTTGACCGCCCGCCACCACGGGCTGCCGGGCTGGCGGTCCGTCAGCGGATTCAGCACGCCGCGCCGCAACTGCCACGCCATGAACGACACGGCCGCGCGGCGAAACGGCAGGTGTCTCCCGGCTTCGTCGTACGGGCCGCGGTAGGTCCGTTCGAGCAGACGCAAGCGCCCGGCGGGATCGTCGCGGGTCGCCTCGGTGAGGGCAGCTGCCCGAGCCGCCGCGGTGTCCGATCCACCGAAGGGAGACGCGGCTGACGCCCGGGGTCGATCAGCAGCCACGGCGACTCAGGCAACGCTGGTCAGGCTCCGCGCAACGGTATGTCACCTATTCGACGATAACGGTGTGCCGCCCAGCTTGGTCCCGCCTTCCCAGCACCCCTCTGTTCAAATGCACCGGCTATGCGGTGCTGCTCGCGCCGATCGTGGCACGCCGGCCGGGGCGGCGACGACAATGCCCGCGGCGGCGCCTGCCGCTAGCGCTCACCGATGACCACCTCGGGCCTGGGGCTCATCGGTTCTCAGCGGTGGACGTGCCCGTGGCTGCGCTTCGCGCTTACCTGACATACCCGAATCCGTCTGGTACGCAACAGTCGTCGTCCCCACCTCCCTCGCGCCGCGATGCAGGGCGGCAATAGTGCGCAGTCACGCCGAGGCCGGCAACGCGTTCAACCGCCCGGTGATTTCGGAGAGTCTCTGGTGGAGCGTTGTGAACTGTGTGCGCGACGGCTGGGCCATACGATTACTCACCCATGACGTTGTTCTCGGACACAACCCGCGTCGGCCTGACCCGCACCACCATCTGATCGGGTCCGGCATTCAACTTGCCGTAGTACTCGGCGCGCTCCTGGCCGACGTATCGGGCTGCGATGCGGGTCGTCCAGCTGAGCAGTTCCTCTGGATCGTCGTTGGTCGTGGTCCTGCCGTCGACAGCAACAAACGCATACGGGGGCCGTTCGTCATCGACGCACACCGCGACATGGCCGCTGCGCAGCACGCTGCGGCCCTTGACGGACGTCTTGCCGGTGGTGAAGACAAGGTCGTCGTGGTCCAACAGGAACCAGACCGGGACCACGTGCGGACGGCCGTCGCCGCGGGTGGTCGCGACTTTCGCTGTTCTGGTGCCCGCACCCAGGAACCGCCTGTATTCCTCATCGGTTATCTGCGACATCGTCCTTACCTTTCCTGCGGGAGTGGTTTCGGCTCCGGCTCAAAGCATTTCGAGCGACTGTGGTCGCGTCGGCGGCGGGAATGCCCCGTCGATCGTGACCGGGTCGGCCCGAAGAGCTACGGAACGAGATGCCGTCTTCATGGCACTCACCTCACAGCAGCGCGTCAAGCCGCGCTTCGCCCCGCCGGCGCAACATTGCGCCGGCGAACTGGGCCTGGTGGGTTCAAACCAATGAGGGGGCGATCGCCACCGTCGGCCCCGTCATGCTGCGCAGGAAGGGGTTTGCGGTCACTACGTTTCGGGTGACTTCGTCGGCAACGATCGGCCGCCGGGTGGCACTGCCAGTAGCGCGTCACAGGTGATGGGCAGGTCGCGCACCCGCAGGCCGGTGGCGTGGTAGATCGCGTTGGCCACCGCTGCAGGCGCGCCGACGATGCCGATCTCGCCCCCGCCGCGCGACCCCATCGGGTTGGAGTGCGCGTCGACGCTGTCGAGCCAGATGGCGTCGATGTCGGGGATGTCGGCGTGCGCGCTGATGTGATAAGTGGCCAGATCCTGGGTGACGACGTGGCCGAAGCGGTGGTCGAGCACGCTTTCTTCGTGCAGCGCCATCGACAGGCCCATGGTCATGCCGCCGATCAGCTGTGAGCGCAGCGTCGTCGGATTGATCACCCGACCGATCGAGAAGACACCGAGCATGCGAGCCACCCGGATCTCGCCGGTGACGCGGTTGACCCGCGCCTCGGCGAACTGCGCTCCGAACGAATACATTCCGTAGTTCTGGGCCTCCTCGCTCGTCGGCGCCTCGACCGTGGTGCTGGTGCCGACGGCCGGCTGTTCGCCGTGTTCCCGCCGAAATCGCTGCGCGGCGGCGACGACGGCGCCACCCCACGAGCTGATGCCCGCCGAGTCACCGGCCACCGAAGCGTTCGGGAATGCCGTGTCCCCGATCTGCAGCTCGATAGCTGTCGTCTCGCAGCCGAGCGCGTCGGCGGCGATCTGGGTCAGCGCGGTCCAGGTTCCGGTGCCGATGTCGACCGCCCCGATCTGCACCGCGTAGCGGTCAGGTGCGACGGTCTCGATGCGGGCGGCGTTGCCGGGCGAAGTTTTTGCCGGATATACCGCCGAGGCGACACCGGTGCCGACCAACCATTCGCCGTCGCTGCGGATTCCGGGTGTGGGATCGCGCGGTGCCCAGCCGAAGCGCTCGGCGCCGGTGTGAAGGCATTCGACGAGACGGCGGTCCGACCACGGGTGGCCGGTCTCGGGGTCGACATCGGGCTCGTTGCGGCGGCGCAGCTCGATGGGGTCGATGCCGGAGGCGACGGCGAGCTCGTCCATCGCAACCTCGAGGGCGTACATGCCGGCGCACACGCCGGGTGCCCGCATCCAGAATGGGACGGCCACGTCGAGCGGCACGAGCCGATGTGAGGTCTTGCGGTTGGGGCCGGCATACATCATCCGCGTCGCCGTCGCGGTCTGCTCGGCGTATTCCTTTACCCGCGAACTCTGTTCGACGACATCGTGGCTGACAGCGGTCAGCGTTCCATCACGCCGGGTACCGAGGCGGATGTGCTGGATGGTCGGGGTTCGGTAGCCGACGAACGCGAACATCTGCTGGCGGGTGACGGCCAACTTCACCGGTCGCCCTTCGGCGCGTTGTGCGGCCATGACGGCGAGGACGTTGTGCGAATGCGGTGCGCCCTTCGATCCGAAGCCGCCACCGACGTTCTTCGCCACGACACGCACCTGCTCTTGGTCGAGACCGAACGTCGTCGCGATCTGCTTCCGGCAGGCGTGCACACCCTGAGTGGAGTCGTACAGCGTCAGCTGTGGCCGGTCGCCGTCGCTATCCCAAATCGCGATGCTGGCATGGGGTTCCATCGGGCTGTTGTGCTCGAGCGGCGTGGTGTACGTCTGATCGACAGTGACCGGCGCGTTGCGCAGCGCGGCCTCGCTATCGCCGTCGGAGGTGTCGGTGGAGAACGACTTGACCTTCTCGGGCGCGTACAACTCCGGGTGGTCGGAGCGCAGTTCGGTGTCGTGAGCATCGGCGTCGTAGCGCACCCGCACCAGACTGGCAGCGTGACGGGCGTTTTCAGCGCTTTCCGCGATGACGCCGCCGATGATCTGGCCGTGGTAGTGCACCTGGTCGTCCTGCAGGATGGTCAGGTCGCCGTCAGAGGTATCAGCCAGGCGAGGCGCGTCGAACACTGTCAGCACGGCCGCGACACCGTCTACGGCGTCGGCCTCGGTGGTGTCCATCGCCGTGATGCGTCCTCTGGCGATCGTGGCCTGCACAGGATGGAGGTACAGCGGGTCTTTCACGCGGTACTCGAACGCGTATGGGGCGGTGCCGGTGACCTTGGCCCGCCCGTCGAGCCGGGTCAGCGCGGTGCCGATGGCGCGAGGCTCAATGCCGGTCACCGTTGCCTTCCTTCGGCCAGGGCGGTCAACGTGGCCACCATCGTGCGCCCGGTCAGTTCGGCCTCGAACTCGTTCCGGGGCAACGATTCTGCAGGTTCTAGCTCGGCATCCTCCCCGTGACGGAAAGGCTCCTCGGTGGCGGAGGCGCCGACGAGGGCCTCCTCCGCACGATATGCCCGCCACGGCTTGTGGGCCACGGTGCCACGGGCGATGCGCGCCGAGGCGACATTGCCGTCATGGACGACCGGTTCGCCAGCCACCGAGATCAGTGCGAACGCAAAGCAGGCGCGGTCGCGGACCTTGCGGTACATCGAGCGGGCAGCGTCGGGCGGCGGGGGAATCTCGATCGCGGTGATGAGGGCGCCGGGCGGCAGCACGGGGTAGCGCCCGCGAACCCCAGGATCAGCGGCGAGGTCGCTGTTGCGGACGTCGGCGCCGACGCGCAGGCCTCTGTCGGGCAGCTGTTCGATATCGGTGAGCGGCAGGTGGCCGACGTCGACCATCAGTGCGGGTTCGACGATGCCGAGCTTCAGATGGTCAACGAGGTTGGTGCCGCCGGCGAGGTACATCGCGTCAGGGCGGTTGGCCACGGTGGTGACGACGTCGGCGACGCTGGTGGCGCGGTGGTCGTCGACGGGGATCATCGGGCGGCTTCGTGAATCGCGGCGACGATATTGGGATAGGCCACGCAACGGCAGAGATTACCGCTCATGCGCTCGCTGGTCTCATCGTCGGTGAGCTCGGCGGACTGTTCGATGTCATCGGTGACGTGGCTGGGGCCAGCCTTGACTTCGTCGAGCATGCCGACCGCCGAGCAAATCTGGCCGGGTGTGCAGTAGCCGCATTGGAAGCCGTCATGCTCGCGCAACAGGGCGAGCAGGGTGACGCGGTTGTCGACGCGGGCCGAACGCTCGACGCCGTCGACGTGCACGGTGATGTCGGTGAAGTGGGCTGACCCCATCGGGCGTGCCTACCCGCGCGCCGCGCTCTCAAACCACAGCATTCTCGTTGATGTTGAACTGGCGACCTTACCCGCGCTCGGATCGATTTCGGACGCTGGTGGAGTCACGCACGACGGATCACCTGAGTGGACGGCCTGACGTCGGGCGAGCAACGGCAGCTGCTGTATTAGCAAGTCGGGCCATGGGATTCGCGTTCGATCATCCTGCGAGGACCAGTATGGGGTGGTGGATTCGCCCCGCTGGGCCCAGGAGCCGGACGTCCCGGATGCCGCCATCGAGCAACCCACCGATGTGATCGTTCGGATAACCACTACCCACCTTTTGCGGATCTGATCTGCACATGTATGAGGGCCGAGCCGCGATGGAAACCGGCAGGGCGCCCGGGCACGGCCATCATCCTGTGCTTCGCCGTGGCAGCCGTATCAGCAGTTGGATCCTCCATCGGCACCCTGGGTATCGTGCTGCCGCTGGCGGCACCGCTGCTCGCCAGGGGCGATCTCGGGCTGATCGGATTTGTTGCAGCACTGTCTTTCTGCGCGGTCATTGTCGATATGAGCCCGCTATCCAGCAATGGAGGGCTGGTGTGTTGACCGTCTCTCGGGATGACGATCACGGGGTATGTGGACGTCATTGAGCGTGCTGATGTGGCCTGTGCCGCCGTTGTCGAATTGATCTTGTTCGTGTGCACCGTCAGTGTGACGAGGAACTGAT